>URWZ01000183.1 GCA_900551625.1 uncultured Collinsella sp. | reverse complement strand
CACTGCATATCGTCGGCAGCGTCAGATGTGTATAAGAGACAGCGTACACCCTGCGCGCGTTTTTGTGATCTGTCCCGCGGCATAAGCGCACAGTGCAATAGTTTCTTTTTCATAACAGCAGCCCCGCGCGCTTACCAAACGCCCCGGCGACATACAATCCATCAGGCGCCCCGCACGCGGGCGCCTTTTTGTGAGGAGATGATCCACATGCAGATCAACAAGGTCGCCTTTATCGGCAAGGGCGGCGTCGGGCTACTCTACGGCAGCATGATCGCCCAGGCACTCGGCGACGATGCCGTCGAATACGTCATGGACGACGCCCGTTTCGAGCGTCACGCAGGCGACGCCCTTACGGTCAACGGCGAGCCCTGCGCACTCAAGTCCGTGCGCGCCAGCGAGGCGACGCCCGCCGATCTGGTCATTCTCACGGTCAAGACGACTGGACTCGACCAGGCGCTCAAGACTATGGAACATATCGTGGGCCCCAATACGCTCATTGCCTCGCTGTGCAACGGCATTACGAGCGAGCAGTAGATTGCCGAGCGCTTTGGCTGGGAGCACACCGTCCTGGGCATCTGCCAAGGCATGGATGCCGTGTTCCTCGACGGAGAGCTCACCTTTACCAATGCGGGCGAGATTCGCTTTGGCGCGGCAGCGGGCACCGAGCCCGCAACCGTCACCGCCATCGACGAGCTCTACACACGCTGCGGCATCGCCCATACCGTCGAGAGCGACATTGCGCACCGCATGTGGGCCAAACTCATGCTCAACGATGGTATCAACCAGACGTGCATGGCCTACGGCGGAACGTATGGAAGCGCCACAGAGGCCGGCTCCGAGCAGCGCCGCTGCTTTGTCTCCGCCATGCGAGAGACACTTGCGGTCGCCAATGCCGAGGGCATTGAGCTGACCGAGGCAGACCTGACGCAGATGGTGCACCTCATCGAGGGAATCGACCCCACCGGTATGCCCTCGATGGCGCAGGACCGCATCGCACAACGAAAGACCGAAGTCGAGGAGTTCGCGGGCACCATTTGCCACCTGGCCGCCAAACACGATATCCAAGTGCCGCAAAACGATTGGCTCTACCAGAGGATTCGCGAAATAGAAGGCAGCTGGTAGCCTCGGCCGCATCGCGACGTGCGCAATACAAGCAGACAGGCCTTCGCGAGGATTCCGTCATTCGCGAAGGCCTGTTGCATTTAGCTCGAGGCTAAAACTGAGGCTTATTTTGCGATTCCGGAACCTCGTCCTCGTCATCGCGGCAAAGTAGCACGCCGGCGCTTCCCAGCAACGCCGCTGCAATCAAGGCGCCCACAATCACAGGAGCGGCGCCCGTAGCGGACTGCAAGCCGGCAGCTAACGCCACCGCCGGACCAAGACATCCGATCAAAAGGGCAACGACGGCAATAGCGACATCTCGAGCGTTCATGGGACCACTTCCTCCACGAGAAAGACTTTGCTTCTCGTGACTTAGTGTGCCCCGCGCCCATATGCGCGGCGTACTGCCACGGTAAGCGCTCTGTTAACTCAAATGCATACATAGAACGGGCGCCCTTACGTTGCCCTAAAGCTCGGTAAAGACGCCCGTCCGCCAAATATCCGTGATGCAGAATAATTACCAGCCAGTGTAGTAGTCGGTGGTTCCGGCTGCGCAGCCGGAGTCATAGACCTTGCACTCGCCCTTGGAACCGGTAAACGTGGAGCCTTGGGCCTTATCACCCGCGGCCACGACGTAGTAACCATCGGAATCGCGCCAAAAGCCCTCGGAATCCTGCGTCCATTCGCCCGTGCGGTGGTGATACAACACGTTGCTGCTGTAATAAGTCTCGCGGCGGCCGTTATAGTTATTGACGCCGCTCGAGCGCGTCAGGCCCGAGCCGTTCGCGTAATACGCAGCAGTCACGTAAGACGAGCCGGAGCCGACGTTGTAATACGAAGCCTGAACGGCCTCAGCGGCCTCGGCTTCGGCTGCGGCGGCCTCGAGCGCCTCGCGCTTAGCATCCTCGAGCGCGGAGCGAAGCTCGTCGAGCTCGGCCGACTTCGCGTCGACCTCCTCCATCGTCAAAAGACTGCCCGCACCATCGATACAACCTTGCAGTACAGCGCGCTCGTCATCGGTGGCATAGTCGCCGTACATGTTCATGATGATCTGGGCGCGGACCTCCAGGGAATCGCGCTTGGCCCCCATAGAGGCGTTCCACTCCTGCATGGAGCCAAAGCCGTCGCCGCGATAGTCGACGGGCTGCATCAGCGTCGCCTCGGACGGCGTGGATCCGACCGTATCGGATAGTGTTGCCGCGTGGGCATCAGTTGCGCCGGCGCCCGTCAAAAGTGCCACGGTCAGAGCGGCGGAAAGGGCGGCGGCTTTCGGTTTTCGTGAATCAATCCTCATGTAGCTGGAAACCTCCGTAGTGCGTTTTTGCTGCGTTTGAGCTGCGTGTGATTCGATCGCGCTGCATAGTACCCCGAGCAAATCGCGACCTGCGGTTTTTCTCAAAAGGCGCACGTCATTTGCGTAAAACTCACATCCTCTCAACAGGAGTTTTCCACATCTCGATTGCATAAAGCGTGCCAAAAACCCTGTTTTTGCACCCTCTCTATGCAAAAAAGGCGCCTGTGCGACCATTGTTCGCACAGGCGCCTTGAGCAGGCATTTTATGCAGTTATACCTATCGAGTCGCAAGGGGTCCTTGCACAAGTCGCCTTACTCGTCCAGTGCGGCAAAGGCCTGCTTCAGATCCCAAATGATGTCCTCGGCGTTCTCGGTACCGATGGAAAGACGGATCGTGGAGGGCGTGATGTCCTGCTCGGCGAGCTCCTCGGTAGAGAGCTGGGAGTGCGTGGTGGTAGCCGGGTGCACGACGAGCGACTTGACGTCGGCCACGTTGGCGAGCAGCGAGAACACCTGCAGATGATCGATGAACTTCCAAGCTGCCTCCTGGCCACCCTTAATCTCAAAGGTAAAGATCGAGGCACCGCCGTTGGGGAAGTACTTCTGGTACAGCTCATGGTCGGGATGCTCGGGCAGGCTCGGGTGGTTCACCTTGGCGACGTGGCTGTCACCAGCCAGGAACTCAACGACCTTCTTGGTGTTCTCGACATGACGGTCAACGCGCAGCGACAGAGTCTCGGTGCCCTGGAGCAGGACCCAGGCGTTGAACGGGCTGATGCAGGCACCCTCGTCACGCAGCAGGATAGCGCGGACATAGGTTGCAAAGGCGGCGGGACCGGCAGCCTCGGCAAACGAAACACCGTGGTAGGAGGGGTTGGGCTCAGCGATCTGGGCGTACTTGCCACTCGCCTTCCAATCGAAGTTACCGCCGTCGACGATCACACCGCCCAGCGAGGTGCCGTGGCCGCCGATAAACTTGGTTGCGGAGTGGACGACGATGTTGGCACCATGCTCCAGCGGACGGAACAGATACGGGGTGCCGAAGGTGTTGTCGACGACAACCGGCAGGCCATGCTTCTTGGCGATCTCGGAGATGGCGTCGATGTTGGGGATGTCGGAGTTGGGGTTACCGAGCGTCTCGAGATAGATGACCGTGGTGTTGTCCTTGATGGCCCCCTCGACCTCTTCCAGATTATGAGCGTCGACAAACGTGGTCTCGACGCCAAACTGGGAGAGCGTATGCTCCAGCAGGTTGTAGGAGCCACCGTAGATGGTCTTCTGAGCCACCACGTGGTCACCGGCCTGGGCAAGAGCCTGCAGGGTATAGGTGATGGCAGCAGCACCGGAGGCGACGGCAAGACCTGCCACGCCACCCTCGAGGGCGGCGATACGG
>URWZ01000182.1 GCA_900551625.1 uncultured Collinsella sp. | reverse complement strand
CCATGGTGAGCTGCTGCAGGTAGGCCGGGAAACGGTGCAGGTACTGGCAATACGGAAGCACGGCATGGCTCTTGGAACCGAAGAAGTTGACGTACCAGACGTTGAGCAGGCCCATCAGCGCGACGGCGTTGTTCTCGAGCGGCGTGTTGCAGAAGTACTCGTCGATGGCATGGAAGCCCTCAAGGAACTGCTGGAAGCGCTCGGGGCCGAGCACGACAATCAGCGACAGGCCCACGGCGGAGTCGACGGAGTAGCGGCCGCCGACCCAGTTCCAGAAGCCGAAGGCGTTGGCGGGGTCGATACCGAAGGCCTCGACCTTCTCGAGTGCGGTGGAAACGGCGACGAAGTGCTTTGCCACGGCCTCGGCGTTCTGCTCATCGGAGCCGTCGATGGCGCCCTGAGCCTTGAGCTGCTCGAGCATCCAGGTCTTGACCTCGCGGGCGTTGGTGAGGGTCTCGAGCGTGGTGAAGGTCTTGGAGACGATAATCACGAGCGTGGTCTCGGGATCCAAACCCTTGAGCTTCTCGGCCTGGTCGTTGGGATCGATGTTGGAGATATAGCGGCAATCAATACCGGCGTCGGCATAGGGACGCAGGGCCTCGTAAGCCATGACCGGGCCCAGGTCGGAGCCGCCGATGCCGATGGACACCAGGTGCTCGATCTTTTTGCCGGTAACACCCTTCCACTCACCGGAGCGCACGCGCTCGGCGAAGGCATACATGCGGTCGAGGACCTCGTGCACGTCGGCGACGACATCCTGGCCGTCAACGATGAGCTGGCCCTTCTCGCTTGCCGGACGGCGAAGCGCGGTGTGCAGAACAGCGCGGTCCTCGGTGGTGTTGATGTGCTCGCCGGAGAACATGGCGTCGCGGCGCTCCTCGAGCTTCACCTCGCGGGCAAGATCGCACAGCAGCTTGACGGTCTCATCGGTCACCAGGTTCTTCGACAGATCGAAGTGCAGGTCACCGGCGTCAAAGCTCAGCTTGTTCACGCGCTCGGCATCGGCGGCGAACCAGGCCTTGAGGTCGATACCTTCGGCCTCGAGCTTCTCTTGATGAGCCTCGAGTGCCTTCCAAGCGGCAGTCGACGTAGCATCGATAGGTGCGGCAACAGTTGCCATAGAGTCCTCCTCAGCATACGGGCGCACGCCTCCATGCGCCCGGACATTCAGATGCCACTATTCTAGCGCAGGTCAAGACTATAATCAGCGAGCGTTGCCAATCCGCCCCCAAACGGCGACCGACCAAAAAGGGACAGGTTTTGACGATGTCCGCACAAGCGGGTATTATCGAACATGTATTCGATAAGAACATGTGTTTGATGGGAGGACGCGTGGGGCACGAGCGTCACACCTATATCTGCATCGACCTTAAGACGTTTTACGCCAGCGTCGAGTGCGTCGACCGCGGACTCGACCCCCTCACTACGTGCCTGGTCGTTGCCGACGAATCGCGCGGGCGCACGACCATCTGTCTCGCCATCACACAGGCCATGAAGGACCTGGGGATACACAATCGCTGCCGTCTGTTCGAAATTCCCGACGGCATCGACTACATCAAGGCCATACCGCGCATGCAGCACTACATGGAGGTGTCGGCGCAAATCTACGGTATCTACCTGGAATACGTCAGTCCGCAAGACGTTCACGTCTATTCCATCGACGAATGCTTTATCGACGTGACGCCCTATCTGGACCTCTACCATACCGACGCTGAAGGCTTCGCCTGCATGCTGCGCGACGAGGTCCTGGCACGCACCGGCATCACGGCAACGGTTGGCATCGGCCCCAACCTATTCCAGGCCAAGGTGGCACTCGACATTACCGCCAAGCACGTACCCAGCCGCATCGGCATACTCGACGACGAGACCTTTCGCAAGGAGATCTGGCCCCATCGCCCCATCACCGACATCTGGGGCATTGGGCCCGGCGTGGCAGCACGACTCGAAAAATACGGCGTCTACGATCTGATGGGCGTCGCGGCGCTCGACGAAAACCTGCTCTACGACGAGCTCGGCGTCAATGCCGAGTATCTTATCGACCACGCCTTTGGGCGCGAGCCGACAACTATCGCCGATATTCAGGCCTATCGCCCGCAGGCAACCTCAACAACCACGGGGCAAGTGCTATCGAAAGGCTATGCCTATGAGCAGGCCTACACCGTCTTGCGCGAGATGGTCGACAACGCCGTGTTGGACTTAGTCGATAAGCACGTGGTCTGCGACAGCATCTCGCTCTTTGTGGGCTACGCGAGCGAACGAGCCGACATACGCCGGCTCGATGCCAGCGGTACAGCGCAATATGTGGACGGATGCGGACACCTACGCTCGAGCACGTCGAGTATCGAACCCACCGCAACCGCCGGCCCCGAGCTCGCGCCCCGTGCGCCCAAGCCCGTCCAGCGCGATGACGAACGGCGCCGCCTGGTGCGCGAGGCGCAGGCAATCGATGGTATCTTTGTGGGAGAGCACGGCGGCAAACCGCGCGGTGGCTATGCTGCGCTCTTTGCACACTCAAACGCCTCGCGAAAGCTGCCCGAGCGCACCAATTCGTTTAAGAAGATCATGGGCTATTTCGATGAGCTCTGGGCGCAGACTGTCGATCCCAAACGACCGGTCAAGCGCATCAACCTGGGATTTGGCAATCTGGTGCCCGAGGAATTTGCCACTATCGACCTGTTCAGCGATGTTAAGGCCGATGAGCGCGAGCGCGACCTGGCGCGCGCCGTCCTGGCCGTGAAGGGCAAGTACGGCAAGAACGCGCTCGTCAAGGGATTAAGCTTTACCGCTGGCGCCACCGCACGCGAACGCAACGATCAGGTGGGAGGACATCGTGCCTAAGTCCCAACAACAGCCGATGCGGCCACCGACGCCTTTTGAACGTCTAGCGGACCCCGAGGGAAGACGTCGATCCGCCGACCCCAAGCTCACCGCCAACGGCGCCGTCCGCGCCGGCCGTGCCGCACAGTTTATGCCCTTTGCCGCCCTCACGGGATACTACGAGCTCGTGCGCAAACAAGAGATCACTGTTGAGCCCAAATGCGAACTCACGGAAGAAAAAGCCCTCGAGCTTTCGAAAAAGCTCGAGGGCCTCAAACGCGGCGACCTGGTGCGCGTCACCTATTACGATATGTACGGCTATCGTAGCCGCACGGGCATTCTCGACGAAGTGTTACCCGCATTCAAGCTGCTCAAACTCAGGGATATCGCCATCGACTTCGACGATATACAAGGCATCGAGCTGAGCGGACGCGCCTAGCGATAAGAACGCTTGCGCAAGACGAGGGCAATGCCAAGCACCGCGGCAGCTGCAACCAGCAATCCCAAGACCAGCGTGAGGGTCGAGTCACCAGCGTGAGGCAGCGAGCCGTCCTTCGGAGTCTTCTTAGTGGCCGTCGTGACGGTGGTCGTGGTGCTGCTCGACTGGTCGTTGCCGCCCGTCTGGCTGCCACCAGGCTGATCGCCGCCACCCGGCTGCGAAGGATTGGTGGGTTTCGTCGGATCCGGAGTACCGGGATCAATCGGATTCTCCGAATTCTCCTTGCGCTGGATCCAAACCTGGCAGCCATAGAACGGGTTGGCGGTACCAAGGCACAGACCCTGGTTGGTCACCGCAAAGGTGCGCAGACCATGGTTATACGGATCGTTAAAGCCATTGGTCGTCAGCGTCGTAAAGTTCACGCCGTCCTCGGTCACATACATATCAAAGCCGCGCTCGGCATCGCGCAGGTAGTACATGCACGCTGTCTCTTATACACATCTCCGAGCCCACGAGACGCTACGCTATCTCGT
>URWZ01000181.1 GCA_900551625.1 uncultured Collinsella sp. | reverse complement strand
AAAGAAGGCCACTTAATGTGGCCTTCGTCTTGCATAGGACTGTTTGAAATTTGGAGGAAATACCCCGGCGACTCGGGGCTTCCCCGGCCTCGCAGCTACGAGAGCGACGTTCTCAGCAACTCGTTGAAGAGCTTCGGGTTGCCCTTGCCGCGGCTCGCCTTCATGCACTGGCCCACCAAAAAGCCGATGACCTTCTGGTTGCCGTCACGATACTGCTGCGCCTGATCGGCACAGTTAGCCAGCACCTCGTCCACGATCGGCTGCAGCGCGCCGGCATCGCTCACCTGACGCATACCACGCTCGTCGACGATCTTGTTGGGGTCGTCACCGGTCTGGGCCATGGCCTCAAAGACCTCGTGAGCCTGGTTGGAGCTGATGGCATCGGTCGCCAGCAGCTTGGCAAGCGCCGCCACCTGAGCCGGTGCAATGCCGGACTCGGCGAGCGACACGCCTGCGCCCTTAAGGTAGGCGATCATCTCGTTCACCAGCAGGTTTGCGACCGTCTGCGCCTCCTTACCAGCCATGCCGGCAGCGGCGGCCTCAAAGAACTCGGCAAACTCCGGGTCGCCGGCAATCTGCTCGGCGTCAGCCGTCTTAATGCCAAAGTCGGCCTCAAAACGGACGCGCTTGGCATCGGGCAGCTCGGGGATCTCGCCACGGCAGCGCTCGATGAACTCGTCGTCCAGATCGAACGGCGCCAGGTCGGGATCGGGGAACAGGCGATAGTCGTCGGCCGTCTCCTTGACGCGCATGACCACGGTGCGCTTACGGCTGGGCTCCCAGTGACGGGTCTCCTGATAGATGATGCCGCCCTCCTCGAGCACCTCGGCCTGACGGCAGATCTCGTAGGCAAGGCCGTCATGCAGGCTCTTAAACGAGTTGAGGTTCTTGAGCTCGGTCTTGGTGCCCAGCTTGGTCTCGCCGCGACGGCGCAGCGACACGTTGCCGTCGCAGCGCATGGAGCCCTTCTCCATGGAGCAGTCCGAAATGCCCAGCGTCACAAAGATGCGACGGAGCTTCTCCATAAACAGGCGCGCTTCCTCGGGCGTGCGCAGATCGGGCTCAGTCACGAGCTCAATCAAAGGCGTGCCGCAGCGGTTGTAGTCGACGAGCGACTCGGCCGCGGCGGTAATGCGGCCCTCGGCACCACCCACGTGCACCATCTTGGCGGCATCCTCCTCCATGTGGATGCGCAGGATGCGAATGGGCACCGTATAGGAACCGTCCTCGCGACGCTCGGGCATCTGCAGGTTGGACGCGTCATAGCTGGCCAGATGGCCGGCGCGCTGGTTGCCCTCGCGCATGGTCGACGTCATGGACGTGGACAGGCCCTCGGCGTTGGCCGAAGCGCTCGCCAGGCTCTGGGCCTCGGCCTCGCCAAACGCGCAGTCGGGGCGCTCGGCGGCACCGCGACCGGTCACATCCAGATCCAGGTGACCGTACATGGCAAAGGCGACCGGACCCTGCGTGGTCTGGAAGTTCTTGGCCATGTCGGGATAAAAGTAGTGCTTGCGATAGAACATCGAGTGGCGCTGGATCTCGCAGTTGGTGGCGAGACCGGCCTTGACGATGCTCTCGATGGCGCGCTTGTTGGGCACCGGCAGGGCGCCGGGCAGGCCCAGGCACACCGGGCACACGTTGGCGTTGGGCTCGTCATCGTGGCTGAGCTTGCAGTTGCAGAACATCTTGGTATCGAGCGCGGTGAGCTCGGTATGGATCTCCAGGCCGATCACGGCCTCCCAATCCTGCAGGACCTCGGAAAGCTCCTTCATTACAGCTCGCCTCCCTTCCCGGCAAAATCGGGCGCGACGGAAAGCGCGGGCGCACCCGTGGCGGTATCGGCAAAGCCGCGCTCCAGGGCGCGGGCAAACGTGAGCAGCTGACGGTCCTTAAAGGCCGGACCAACCAGCTGGGCAGAAACGGGCAGTTTAGTATCCTCGCCCAGGCCCAGCGGCACCGAGATACCACCGTTGCCGCAGATGTTGAGCGAAATGGTGTACAGGTCGGAGAGATACATCTGCGTGGGGTCGCTGATCTCGCCAAACTTAAAGGCCGTGCGCGGCGAGGCGGGCATGAGGATGGTATCCACCTTGGCATACGCGGCGTCGTAGTCCTGCGTGATAAGCGTGCGGGCCTTTTGCGCAGCGTAGTAGTACTTGTCGTAGACGCCCGAGCTCAGCAAGTAGGCGCCGAGCATCTGACGGCGCTTGGCCTCGGCGCCAAAGCCGTGGGCGCGCGAAAGCGAGCTCTGGTCGGACAGGTTGGCGCAGCCCTCCTCCTGATAGCCGTAGCGAATGCCGTCGAAACGGGCCAGGTTGGAGAACGCCTCGGCCGGGCCGATGACGTAGTAGGCGGCGATGGCGGCGTCCAGGTGCGGCAGGTCGACCTCGACCAGCTCGGCACCCTGGTTCTGCAGCTCCTGGGCGGCGCGCTGAACAGCGGCCTTAACCTCGGGCGTCAGGCCCTCGGCCTCCATAAACGCGGGGATGATGCCCACGCGCTTGCCCTCGATGCTGTCGTTGAGGTGCTCGGTAAAGTCGACGGCGCAATCCTGGCTGGTGCAGTCGTACGGATCGTGTCCCGCACCGGTAAGCGCGTTCATGGCCAGCGCGACATCCTCGACCGTGCGGCCAAAGGGCCCCACCTGGTCGAGCGACGAGCCAAAGGCGACCACGCCGTAACGGCTCACGGCGCCATACGTGGGCTTAAAGCCCACCACGCCGCACAGCGACGCCGGCTGGCGAATGGAGCCGCCGGTGTCCGAGCCCAGCGAGAGCGCGACCTCGCCCGCGGCGACGGCGGCAGCGGAGCCGCCCGAGGAGCCACCGGGCACGCGCTCGGTATCCCAGGGGTTGTTGGTGCGGTGGAACGCCGAGCTCTCGGTGGAGCTGCCAAAGGCAAACTCGTCCATGTTGGCCTTGCCCATGGGCAGGCAGCCGGCGTCGAGCATGCGCTGGACGCAGGTGGCGGTGTAGACACTCTGGTAGTTCTCGAGCATGCGGGAAGCGCAGGTGGTGCGCGTGCCCACGAGGTTCATGTTGTCCTTAATGGCCAGCGGCACGCCCGCAAGCGGGGGCAGCGGCTTGCTGGCGGCACGGTCGGCATCCACGCGCGCAGCGGCCTCGAGCGCAAGCTCGGGCGCCACCTGCAGGAATGCCTGGACCCCGTCCTCGCGCGCCTCGATGGCGGCAAGGGAGGCCTGGGCCACCTCGGTAGCGGTAAAGTCGCCGGCGGCAACGCCCGCGGCAATCTGAGCGGCGGTAAGGGAATCGAAGCTTAGCGTCATTACTCGCTCTCCCCCTCTCCCAAAATGGACGGCACGCGGAAGTAGCGGTCGCGCGCGCTGCCGGCGTTTTCCAGCGCAACGTCGAGCGGCAGGTCGCGCTCGGGCTCGCGCAGGTCGTCGCCCATCACGTTGGACAGGCTTCCGATGGGATGGAACGTGGGCTCCACGTCGGGCAAGTCATATTGCAAGACGGGCTCGAGCATCTGGACGGCGTCGTTCAGGTAGGACGTCATCTGGGTGAGCTCGTCATCGGTCAGTGCGATCTTTGCGTACTCGGCGATGCCGCGCACGTCTTTCTCGCTGAGTGCCATAGGCGCTCCCTTCCGCATAACAGATAAACCGCTCTAGTATACAAGGCAACGCCGGCTTGGGCAGGCGCTTTACCCAAATGCAGCGAAAACGTAACGAGGGCAGCGGGCTGGCAGGCGGCGGGCTGGCGGTTCTGCAGCGAAACCGCACCGTCCATAGCGAAAACCGCCTCGCCCACAATGAAAACCTGTCTCTTATACACATCTGACGCTGCCGACGATA
>URWZ01000180.1 GCA_900551625.1 uncultured Collinsella sp. | reverse complement strand
CTCCTCGCTCAATCTGGGCTCGCATGTTGGCGATGACGTATGGATGCGCCCTTTTTGTTTCTCGTTTGTAAACGAAAGCCTCCAATCTCCTTACGTTCCCTTTACGTTTGGCCCCTACCGCTGCGGGTATCCTTTTAAAGAAGTATGGCAGCCGTATGACACGGACTGCTGCGGCTTCGCCGCGATACTTGTGTTATTAGGAGGCTTTAGTATGGCAGCACGTGCGGACAACGTTTCGCGTGTCGACCATGATGGAGTTACGTTGGTAGAGGGCGCGACGCACGATGTCCGCTTTGCCTTTACCGAGCGCACCGGTGGCGTTTCCGAAGACGCGTACTCCTCGCTCAATCTGGGCTCGCATGTAGGCGATGACCCCTTTGCCGTTCAAGAAAATCGTCGCCGCGTACTCGAGGCCATGGGCGCCGCCGAGTGCGAGCACAACTTGCTTGTCCCCAATCAGGTACACGGTGACCATGTCGTGACGGTGACCTCGAACGGCGCCGAAGATCTCGAGAACATTCGTGAGCAGATTGCCGAGGGCTGTGATGCCCTCGTCTGCACGGCGCATAAGGTGCCCGTGATGCTCTGCTTTGCCGATTGTGTTCCCGTGGTGCTGGTGGCTCCCGGCGGCTTTGCCGTGGTGCATTCTGGCTGGAAGGGCACGATTGCACGCATTTCCGCCAAGGCCTGCCAAGCACTCTGCGAGGCGGCTGGCTGCACGCCGGAGGACATCTCTGCTTATATTGGGCCCCATATCCTGGGCGACGAGTATGAGGTGTCCCAAGAACTTATGGATCGCTTTGCCGCCGAGTTCGCGTGCATCGATGCTACCGCTTCCCGTATGCTCGATCTTTCCGCCGCCATTCGCGAGGCGCTGGTGGATGCCGGTGTCGATGTGAATGGCATTGTGGACACCAAACTATCCACCGTGCGTCAAAACGACCGCTTTTATTCCTATCGCAACGAGGGCGGGACCTGTGGGCGCCATGCTGCGATCGGCGTGATGCTATGAGAAAGATCGCATCGGTCCTGAGTGCAGCAGTGCTCACGCTCACGCTGTGCGCCTGCTCCTCGGGATCTTCTACGTCTTCTATTACCGTGGCCGGCTCGACCACCTGCCTTCCCATTGCCGAGATTGCGGCCGAGGGCTTTAAGGAAGAGACCGGCATCGACGTGCTCGTCTCCGGCCTTGGCTCATCTGCTGGCATCGAAGCTGTTAGCGCCGGCACCGCCGACATCGCCAGCTCGTCTCGTGGCCTCAATGCCGACGAGCAGGATTTGGGCCTGACGCCTATCGTTATCGCACACGACGGCATTGCAGTCATCGTGAACGACGACAACCCGGTCGACAATCTCTCGACCGAGCAGCTCCGCGATATTTACGCCGGCAAGATCACCAACTGGAAAGAAGTCGGCGGAGAGGACCTGAAGATTCAGGTTATCAACCGCGACGAGGCGTCCGGTACGCGCGAGGCCTTCCGCACTATCGTGATGGACGGCGCGCCGTTCGATCGCCGCTCGGCTGTTCTTTCGGGTACGGGCCAGGTACGCGATGTCGTATCCCGCTCACGTGGCGCTATTGGCTACATCTCGCTGGGTTTTGTCGAGAGCCTCAACGCCAAGACCTCGGTTAAGGCCGTTTCAGTCAACCATGTCGAGGCATCCGAGAAGACGGTCGCAAGTGGCGGCTATCCCATCTCGCGTGACCTTTACTTCTTTGTGAAGGGTACGCCTTCGCAGCAGGCGCAGGACTACATTGACTATGTGACATCCGAGAAGATGGACAAGCAGATTCGCGAGGCGGGCTTTATTCCCGTCACCAACGACGGAAAGGGGAGTGAGTAGCGTGGAAGCACAGGAAACCCCCCAGATTGAGCAGGAGACCCAGGTGCCCAAAAAGCGTGAGTTGGCGTTGGTGTCACGCAGCACCTATCTTAAGGAGAAGGCGCTGCAGTGGATCTTCTTTGCCTGCGCGTTCTTGGCGGTCGTCACCGTCATCCTGATCTTTGTCTTTACCACGTACTCGGCGCTGCCGGTCTTTACCGACATCGGTCTGGTGGACTTCTTTAGCTTTACGTGGGCGCCCTCTGAGGGTCACTACGGCATCATGTCGCTGCTGGCGGGCTCTGGCCTGGTGACGGTCGGTGCCCTTGCCATGGGCGTGCCGTTGGGTGTGGGCACAGCCGTGTATCTGGTCGAGATCGCCAGCAAGCGCGTGCGCAGGCTCATTAGCCCCGCTGTCGACCTGCTGGCGGGCATCCCCTCCATCATCTACGGCTTCTTCGGCATGATCATCATCCGCCCGTTTATCGCCCAGCTGACCGGCGGCCTTGGATTTGGCGCACTGACGGCGTGGTTCGTGCTCGCCATCATGATCGTCCCTACCATCACCACGCTCACCATAGATGCCCTCAATTCCATTCCCATGGGCATTCGCGAGGCGTCCTATGCCATGGGTGCCACCAAGTGGCAGACCATCTACAAGGTCGTGCTTCCTGCAGCCAAGCTGGGCATTGTCGATGCGATTGTCTTGGGTATGGGGCGTGCCATCGGTGAGACCATGGCCGTGCTGATGGTCGTGGGCAACGCCCCGGTCATTCCGGATAGCATCTCGAGCCCCATCTCGACGCTCACGAGTCAGATTGCGCTCGACATGAGTTATTCCTCGGGCCTGCACCGCTCGGCTCTGTTTGGCATGGGCGTTGTCCTGTTTATCATCTCCGCTGCACTGGTGGGTATCGTCCGCCTGATTTCCAAGAAGAGGGGGTAGGCTATGTCCGATTCCGTTGACACGACGGTCGATACGACCTCGTCGCGCGAGCGCATCAAGCGTGCCCTTTCCCATGGCAAGAAGGGCCGCATCAACAAGGACCTCTCCAACAAGATCATGCTCGGCGTGTTTCGCGCCGCGGCCTATATCACCACGCTGGTGCTGATCGCCATCATCGCCTACGTGGTCATCAACGGCCTGCCGCATATCTCGCTCGACTTTATCTTCGGCTGGCCGCAGGGCGTCAACGCCGAAGGCGGCATTTGGCCCACGATCGTCTCGACCATCTACGTGACGGCGCTCGCCATGCTCATCTGCACGCCGGTTGCCGTCTTGGCTGCGGTCTATCTGGCCGAATACGCCAAGCAGGGCAAAGTCGTCGGCATCATTCGCTATGCTGCCGATGCCCTGGCCTCGGTGCCCTCCATTGTTATGGGCCTCTTTGGCTACGCCTTGTTTGTCGAGGCTATGGGCCTGGGTCTTTCGATGGTTTCGGCCGCCCTGGCGCTGGCGCTTCTGATGCTGCCTATTGTCATGCGTACCACCGAGGAGGCAATCCGCGCCGTTCCGCGCTATATCCGTTGGGGTGCATATGGCCTGGGCGCCACCAAGTGGCAGGTCGTCTCCAAGATCGTGCTTCCTTCGGCTTTTGGCCGCATCGCCACCGGCATCGTGCTTGCCATCGGCCGCGCCATCGGCGAGACCGCCGTGGTGCTCTACACCATGGGTCAGGCCATCAACCTGCCTATTTCGCCGCTCGATTCCGGTCGTCCCATGACCGTTCACCTTTATCTGCTTGCCAATGACGGCATCAACATGAACGCAGCCTACGGCACTGCGCTTTTGCTGATGGCGATTATTCTGGCCTTCAACCTGTTTGCGCGTTATCTGTCGCGCAAACGCCGCTAGTTAAGGAGTCCCATGTCCGTCTATCAGTCCGCTCCCACGCCGGAGCAAGCGGCCATCACGGCCAAGGATTTCAACTTTTGGTACGGTGACTTTCATGCGCTGACGGGGCTCGACCTCAACATCGCCAAAAACGCCATCACCTCGTTTATCGGTCCTTCGGGCTGCGGCAAATCGACGTTTTTGCGC
>URWZ01000179.1 GCA_900551625.1 uncultured Collinsella sp. | reverse complement strand
AGTTCCTGTTTGCGGCAGAATAAGGCATCGACAGGAACTATTTCACCGCAACTGATGAGGGGGAGCTGGGGATGCTGACGATCGGGTGTCATCTATCCACGACGAAGGGCTATCGGGCGATGGGGGAGACGGCGCTATCCATTGGCGCCAATACCTTTGCATTCTTTACACGCAACCCGCGCGGCGGCAAGGCGAAAGACCTTGACATGGATGACGTGGCCGCCCTGCGCGAGCTTATGGCGCAAAATGATTTTGGCCCACTCGTGGCTCATGCCCCGTATACCTATAACCCCTGCTCGGCCAAAGAGCGGGCGCGCGAGTTTGCCCTGGAGGCCATGGCAGAGGACCTGCGGCGCATGGAGGCGCTGCCCGGCAACTACTACAACTTCCATCCCGGTGCGCATGTGGGGCAGGGCTCCGACGCCGGCATTCAGATGATCGTCGACACCCTGTGCCAGGTGATGTTTGAGGGCCAGCAGACAACTGTGCTGCTCGAGACTATGGCTGGCAAGGGCACCGAGGTGGGCCGCAGCTTTGAGGAACTGGCGCTCATCATTGAGGGTGTTGCCGACAAGCGCCCCGAGCTGTCGGCCAAGTTGGGCGTTTGCCTGGACACCTGCCATGTGAATGACGCCGGCTATGACATCGTCCACGATCTTGACGGTGTGCTTGACGAGTTCGATCGTGTGGTGGGTATCGAACGCCTGCGCGCCGTGCATATCAATGACTCCAAGAATCCCTGCGGCGCCCATAAGGATCGCCACGAGTGTATCGGCAAGGGCTACCTGGGTAGTGAAGAGTTTGGCGGCGGTATGCAGGTTATGCAGAATATTGTATCGAATAGCCGCTTGCGCGCATTGCCATTCATTTTGGAGACACCGAACGAACTTGCAGGTTATGCGGCTGAAATCAAATTGTTAAGGTCATTGCAGCAGTGATGACTGTCATAAAGTGGAGTGCTCCATTCACGTTATGGGTTTGTTTCAATCAGTTTTCTAATTGCGGATTCTTCCAAGCGGGTGCATAATAACCCTCAGTTTTTGCAGACCCCTGAATCACGTGGGGTCTTTGGAAGGAGACTGATTATGAAGCTGAAGAAGCTTGGCGCATTTGCCGCCACGGGTGCTATGGCGCTCGCCCTCGCTCTGACGGGCTGCGGCTCGTCCAACGCCACCTCTGGTTCTGATGCCAGTTCCAGCAGCTCTGACGACGCTAAGGTCGAGAAGGTCGACGGCTCCAAGGAGTACGCGCTCGTCAAGGACGGTACGCTGACCGTCGGCACCTCTGCCGAGTACGCTCCGTTTGAGTACAAGGATGACAACGGCGATTATCAGGGCTTTGACCTTGAGCTCATCAAGGCTATCGGCGACAAGCTGGGTCTGGATGTCGAGTACGTCAACAATGACTTCGACACGCTCGTCCCCGGTGTCGCTTCGGGCGCTAAGTACGACGTCGCCATCGCGGCTATCACCGACACGCCCGAGCGTGAGAAGGAAGTTACTTTCTCCGATTCCTACTACATGGACGATCAGGCTATCGTGACCAAGGTCGATAACACCGACATCACGGCCGACAACTTCAGCGAGAAGCTCAACAACGCCGACGCTACCATCATCGTCCAGTCTGGCTCGACCGCCGAGGCCTTTGCCCAGGAAAACTTCCCCAAGGCCAAGATTGTCCCCTACAAGGACGCCACCGAGTGCTTCAGCGCCCTGCAGTCCGATAAGGGCGACGCCGTAGTCACCAACCGCTCCGTTGCCAGCCAGCTGACCGCCGAGCAGTTCAACACCTGCCAGACCATCAAGCAGATCAGCACCGGCGAGGAGTACGCCATCGCCATCAACCAGGGCAACACCAAGCTCAAGGACGACATCAACCAGGCCATCAAGGACCTGACTGACGACGGTACCGTTGACGCCCTCATGGCTAAGTACAACATCAAGTAAATAGATGCTTGATTGCGCGTAGGCCCTTTCCGTTTTGCGGAGAGGGCCTTTGCGCTTCTCTCGACGGAGAGCGTTTCCGTCTCGTTTTGCCGGCAACTTCTACGATAGGAGCCACCTTGTCTCGATTGAACGAAGGGGCCATGGGTCGGCGTTTTCCGCTGCCCTCGATGCTCCAAAAACTAGCCTGCGCCCTAGCTGTGGCGCTCGCTTTGTTGTGCGCGGGGACAGCCGCGCCTTCGACCGCCCAGGCGCTTGAGACCGCAAAGATTACCGCCCGACCCAATACCGGTTCGGGTAGCGCTGTGGTCGGCGGTACCGAGACGCGCATTACCTGGGAGGTCCAGGCCGATGCCGACGAGGAACTGAGCGGTCTTTCGCTGACGTTTGTCGACGGCACGACGTTTGGTACCGATGACACGCGATTGACGATGCTCTCGGGCGAGGACCTCATGGATCGTACGCCCATGAAGCCCACGTGCAAGGCTGACGGCCAGACGCTCAAGATCGACTTTGGCGAGACGGCGCCTGCCGGCGGCTTTTTCCGTGTCGAGGTTTACGGCGTGACGTTTCCCGTCGAGGGCGGCGATGAGGCCTTTAGCGGAACCTATACGCTCGCCGACGGTTCGACCAAGAAGATTTCCAAGATTCCTTCCGTCGAGATTAAGGGCGTGACGGCGTTCGATAACTTCCTGGCCGACCTTAAGGAACAGCCGTGGGTCGAGGCATGGAATTCCAACATGTTCCTTCGCCTGTTCCTGAACCCGGTCATTTTGGTCCAGAGCCTGCCGATCGTCTTCAAAGGCTTCCTCATGTCGCTCTCGATCGTGCTCGTGGCGTTTCCGCTGGCGATCCCCTTTGGCTTTGCCCTGTCGCTCATGCGTATCTCCAAGTCGCGCATTCTGCGTTGTCTTGCCGGCATCTATGTGAATATCATCCGCGGTACGCCGGCGTTCCTGCAGATCTATATTGCATTCTTTGGCCTGCCGCTTGCCGGCGTCAAGGTGGACGACTATGTCTTGGGCGTTATCGTCATGGCCATGAACTCGTCCGCCTACCTGTGCGAGATCTTCCGCGCCGGTATTCAGTCGATCCCCAAGGGCCAAAACGAGGCTGCTCGCTCGCTGGGCATGAATGCCTTCCAGACGCTGCTCTACGTTATGATTCCGCAGACGTTCCGCAATGTCCTGCCTACGCTGACCAGCGAGTTTATCCTGCTTTACAAGGATACGTCGCTGCTTGCCGCTGTGGGCGTGGTCGAGATCGTCATGAACGCCCGCACCATCGTGGCAACGACGGGCTCCATTACGCCGTATGTGGTTGCCGCCCTGTTCTATCTGGTCATTACCCTGCCGCTTGCGCGCTTGGTGAGCGGTCTTGAGGCGAGGCTGCTGGGTACGGCCGAAACCAAAAAGAAGCGTCCCACCAAGAGCGCCGGACAGGTCGTCGCAACGCCCGCCGACCATATCGCTGGTCTGTAAGGAGGTTCTATTATGAGCGAAACCAATAACTCGAACGAGGTCGTCGTCAGCATCAAGAATCTCCAGAAGGCCTTTGGCGATAACGTGGTCCTGCGCGACATCGATCTGGATGTGCACAAGGGTGAGGTCGTTGTGGTCTTGGGCCCCTCGGGTTCGGGCAAGTCGACGATGCTTCGCTGCATTAACCGTCTTGAGGAGCCCACGAGTGGTTCGATTGTCGTCGAGGGTGTGGATGTGTGCGCCAAGGGCGTTGACCTCAATAAGGTGCGCACGCACCTGGGCATGGTGTTTCAGCAGTTCAACCTGTTCCCGCATCTGTCGGTCAAAAAGAACGTCATGCTTGCGCAGCAAAAGGTGCTCAAGCGCAGCAAGGAAGAGGCCGAGAAGATTGCCATCGAGGAGCTGACCAAGGTCGGCCTGGCCGAGCGCATCGATTTTATGCCGAGTC
>URWZ01000178.1 GCA_900551625.1 uncultured Collinsella sp. | reverse complement strand
ATCTTCGAGACGCTTGTGAAGGGCTACACCGAGAAGCAGTGGGGCCGTGATTGCAAGGACCTGCCCGCGAGCATCATAAAGCGCCTCCCCTGCCGCTTTACCTACGACAACAACTACTTCAACGACCGCTACCAGGGCATCCCCATGGGCGGCTACACCAAGATGGTCGCCAACATGCTCGAGGGCATCGAGGTGCGCTGCGGCGTGGAGTACAAGGAGCTGGCCGCCGCCGAGCCCGATATCGCCGCCAGGACGATCTACTGCGGCCCCATCGACGCGTTCTACGACTTCAAGCTGGGCACGCTCGAGTACCGCAGCCTGCGCTTTGAGACCGAGACGCTCGACGAGCAGGACCACCAGGGCGTGGCCGTGGTCAACTACACCGAGCGTGAGATCCCCTACACCCGCATCATCGAGCACAAGCACTTTGAGTTCGGCACGCAGGACAAGACCGTCATCACGCGCGAGTACCCGGCCGACTGGAAGCCCGGCGACGAGCCCTACTACCCCATCAACGACGCCAAGAACGAGGCCCTGTACAAGCAGTACGAGGAGCTGGCGGCGCAGGAGGGCGACGTGATCTTTGCCGGTCGCCTGGGCGGCTACAAGTACTACGACATGGACAAGGCAATCGCCGCGGCCTTCGAGCTCGTCCGCAACGAGCTGGGTATGGAGCCGACTGAGGCGTAAAAGCCCAACAGCCAAAGGCTGATAGCCATTCTGGGATGTAGAAAGTCCGGTGCAGCATCGCTGCATCGGACTTATTGTTGAGGGAGCACTGCACGCGCACGCGTCCCAAAAAGCAAAGACCCGGCACAATAACCGGGTCTTCAAAAACTCTCTGGTGCTCCATGGCGGATTCGAACCGTCGACCTTGGGATTAGAAGTCCCCTGCTCTATCCAACTGAGCTAATGGAGCATAAAGCCGCACGTCCAAGCGGGTACAAGTTCACACGGCTAATAAATTATAACCTACTTGAACTGGTCGTGGTATGCCTTGCAGACCTCATCCACGGGGCCATCCATACGCAGGTCGCCCTTCTCGATCCAAACAGCACGCTGGCAAATACGCTCAACCTGCTCCATGGAGTGAGAAACGAACAAGACCGTGACGTCGCCACTCTCGATAAAGTGCTGAATGCGGCGCTCGCACTTCTGCTGGAAAAAAACATCGCCAACAGAAAGCGTCTCATCGACGATGAGGATATCGGGCTCGGTAATCGTAGCAATAGCAAAGGCAATGCGCGCAACCATACCCGAAGAGAAGTTCTTCAGCGGCATGTCAACGAAGTCTTTGAGCTCAGCGAACTCAATGATGCCATCGAAGTTTGCATCAATAAACTCCTTGGTATAACCAAGGAGAGCGCCGTTGAGGTAGATGTTCTCGCGAGCGGAAAGCTCAGGATCAAAACCGGCGCCAAGCTCAATCAACGGCGCAATATTGCCATGAACCTTAACCTCGCCCTCAGAGGGCTCAAGGACACCGGCGATGATTTTGAGCATCGTAGACTTGCCAGAACCATTGGTGCCAACCAGACCAACAACCTCGCCGCGATGAACGTCAAACGAGATGTTCTTAAGCGCACGGAACTCCTCAAAAAAGAGCTTATGGCGCGCCAAAGAAATGAAGTACTCCTTGAGGCTACCCAGAGACTCAGAGGCCATATTGAAGATCATCGTTACATCTTTGACCTCGACGGCCATGGGCTGCTTGCTGTAATCGACAGGAGCAGCGGTATTAGTTTCAGACATGCAAGCTCCTTAGATATACAGGATGAATTTATGCTCAGTCTTGTGGAAAATCGTATAGCCAATGGCAAGCGAAATCAAAGCCCAGGCAACGCAAAGACCAAATACCAGAGGGGTCGGACTTTGCTGAAATAGAAAGATGTCGCGCATAAACGTAAGATAGTTATACATGGGATTGGCGTACATAATCACGCGAAGAATATGCGGCATCTGCGCAATAAAATCCGTGGTCCAGAAAATGGGAGTAAAGTACGTCCAAGCGGTGATAACGACGCTCCAAAGATGCATGACATCGCGGAAGAACACAGATAGTGCCGAAAGCATAAGGCCAAGACCCATACAGAACAGCATAAGAAAGAACAAGCAGACCGGCAAAAGTATCAGATGCCAGCTGGGAACGACGCGAAACCAAATCATAACAAGGGCAACGGCGACCAGCGAAAGTGCAAAGTTCACAAGGGAGAACAGGACTTTCTGAACCGGGAACACCCAGCGGTGAACCTTAACCTTTTTAAGCAGCGAAGAAGCGCCCAAGATAGAAGACATGGCCTGCGTCGTAGAGTCGGACATCACAGAAAAGGTGACGTTACCGACGATGAGGTACAACGGGTACATATCGGGAGTGATGGAACCGTTGCGACCTTGTGCAAAGATAGTCGAAAAGACAATGGCCATGACAACCATCATCAGCAACGGATTAAGCACCGACCATGCGATACCGAGAACGCTGCGGCGATACTTAAGTTTGAAATCCTTGGTTACCAGCTGCTCAAGAATGAACTTATCTTTTTGGAAATCATTTTTGGCGTGCGATGGAGGCATCGAGGCCTTGGGCGCAACCTGAGTCTGCTCTGTCACGAACGCAACTCCTTACATCGTTTCGTTAGCAACTCGAAAGTATAGCCCCCGCGCACATGGAAAATGCGGCGATACGCTGACGATAAAAGGAACCCACAAACTCGGCCGCCCCGGCACTCTATACTATTGTAGTTTTGAACCCAACCGAGGAGCACCATGGATTACCGCAACGTCGCCGTGCTTATCCCCTGTTACAACGAGGCAGTCACAATCAAAAAGGTCGTCGAGGACTTTAAGCGCGAACTCCCTGGAGCAGCTATCTATGTCTACGACAACAACTCCACAGACGGAACGGCTCGAATTGCCCGCGATGCCGGGGCAATCGTGCGCTATGAGGGCCGTCAAGGCAAGGGCAATGTCTGCCGCCAGATGTTCCGCGACATCGAGGCAGACTGCTACTTGATGGTCGACGGCGACGATACCTACCCCGCAGAGTCGGCAGCGGCACTTTGCTCCCCCGTCCTCAATGGCGAAGCAGACATGACGGTAGGCGACCGTCTCTCAAACGGCACGTACGCCGAGGAGAACAAGCGCGCCTTCCACGGTTTTGGCAACAACCTGGTGCGCGCCATGATCAAGTGGATCTATGGGTACAGCTTTGATGATGTCATGACGGGCTATCGAGCTATGAGCAGGCCTTTTGTCAAAACGTTCCCCGTGCTTTCCGAGGGCTTCCAAATCGAAACCGAACTTTCCATCCACGCCGTCGACCACCGCTGGCGCATCAAAGACGTGCCCATCGTCTACCGTGACCGCCCCGAAGGATCCGTGTCGAAGCTCAACACGGTCAGTGACGGCATCAAGGTCACCAGCATGATCGGCACGCTCTTTAAGGACTACAGGCCGCTTAAGTTTTTTGGACTCACAGCGGCGATCTTCGCAATCATTGGGCTAATACTGGGCATTCCCGTCATTGTTGAATACGCACAGACCGGCTTGGTACCGCGCTTCCCTACCGCCATCCTTGCTGTAGCCTTTATGTTTCTATGCGGTCTCTCGCTCGCCACTGGTTTTGTACTGGACTCAGTAGCCAAGGTCGAACGCAAGCAGTGGGAGCTTAAAGTCTATGAGGAATATGAGCGTGCAGAATATCGTAAATAGCGCGATCAGACCGCTTAAGGAGTTCAACGGCGCCGCATTATTGACGGCAATGATCATCTCTGCCTTAAGCACAGTCGGATACAAATACGCAAACATTTATACAATGAAAGGGCAGCCCCTGTCCTTGTACCTCACTACAGCGGCGTGGTTTGTTATATGGGCCCTAATTGGATA
>URWZ01000177.1 GCA_900551625.1 uncultured Collinsella sp. | reverse complement strand
TATGGTGGGAGTCGGGTCACGACCTCGAGCGTCGACCCGAGATGGCTGACGTGGTCGATGCGCTGTTCGAGCGGACCATGACGCCGGTGAGTCACTAAGAGTGGCGGAGAGAGGGGGATTCGAACCCCCGGAACGCTCTCGCGCTCAACGGTTTTCAAGACCGCCGCATTCAACCGCTCTGCCATCTCTCCGTGAGTCGTAATGATAGCATCGTTTTGGGTTTGCAACAGGGAAGGCGAACGATGACGAGCACCGGAATCGATGAGAAGTTCATGCGTGAGGCGCTGGCCGAGGCGCGCGCCGCCGCTGCGGTGGGCGAGGTGCCGATTGGTGCCGTGGTAGTGCGCGCGGGTGAGATCGTCGCGCGGGCGCATAATCGCCGCGAACTCGACCAGGACCCTTCGGCGCATGCCGAGTTTTCGGCCCTGTGTGCCGCCGCGCAGTCGCTCGGTCGTTGGCGCCTTTCCGATTGTACGGTCTACGTGACGCTCGAGCCTTGCTGCATGTGTGCGGGGCTTATGGTCAACGCGCGCGTGGGGCGCTGCGTGTATGGCGCGGCCGATGCCAAGGCCGGCGCGCTGGGTTCGCTGTATGACCTGAATGCCGATTCGCGCCTGAATCATCGGTTTAACGTACATGCCGGCGTGCTGGCGGATGAGTGTTGTGAGGTGTTGAGCGGCTATTTTAGTGGGCTGCGTGACACCGATGGTGCTGTCTGCGGCTGTGGGGCCAATCTTGAGGCACATGCCGCCCACGCCGAGGCGCTTGCGGGGGTTGGGGATCTCGCTGGCGAGACGCTCGACTTTGGCCCCGTACAGCGCCGGTCCCGCCGCGTGCTGTTGGCGATCGACTCCTTTAAAGGCAGCGTGTCGAGCTCGCAGGCGGAGGGTGCCGTTGCCGAAGGTGTGCGCCGTGTGTGGCCTGATGCCCAGGTAAGCGCGTTGCCGCTGGCGGATGGCGGCGAGGGAACGCTCGATGCCGTTGCCGCGTGCGGCGGTGAGGTCGTGGCATGTGAAGTCGCAGGCCCCTTGGGCGACCGCGTGTCTGCTCGGATGCTGGTGGACGGCGAGCACGAGTCGGCTGTAATTGAGATGGCCGAGGCAGCGGGTATTGGGCATTCGCCTTGCATAGAGCCGGCGGCGTTGGCCGCTACGACCTATGGCGTGGGCGAGCTCATGCTTCGCGCGGTCCGTGCTGGGGCAAAGACTATCTATATTGGTCTGGGCGGCAGTGCCACCAACGACGGTGGCGCCGGCATGCTGCAGGCGCTGGGCGCCCACCTTGTCGATGAGTGTGGCTGCAATATCGCCCCCGGCCTCGCGGGCCTTGAACGCGTGGCGAATATTGATTTGGCACCGGCGCTTCGGGCATTAAATGGCGCGCGTGTCGTGGTGCTTTCCGATGTCGAGAATCCGCTCGTGGGGCGTCGGGGCGCACTGACGGTGTTTGGCGGGCAAAAGGGCCTGCCGACGAATGATGCCGACGCATTGTGTAGATACGACAGCTGGATGGTCGGCTATGGCCGCCTGCTCGATGCGGCGATTACCGGGGTGCGGGCTCAGGGGTTGTTGCGCGTGCCCGAGGGCGTGCGGACATTTGGCTCGGTGCTCGGTGTGCCCGGTGCCGGCGCCGCCGGCGGCCTAGGCGCCGCGCTGTTAGCGCTCGGTGCGGAGCTACGCTCAGGCGTGGAGACGGTGCTCGATCTGATTGGGTTTGACGAACGCGTGCGCGATGTCGACCTGGTCATTACAGGCGAGGGCAACATGGACGAGCAATCCGCTGCCGGCAAGGCGCCGGTGGGCGTGGCCCGCCGTGCCAATCGCTATGGCAAGCCGGTAGTCGCCGTCGTGGGCGGTCGTGCTGACAACCTGGATACGGTGTATGGGCAGGGTATTGACTTGGTTTTTCCGATCTGTCGCAAGCCCATGGACCTGGAGCAGGCGCTCGATCCCCAGGAAGCCACAACCAACCTCATCTGCGCCGGTGAAGCAGCCGCCCAAGCCTACGACCTCGGCCGCATCTAAAAGCAGTCAAAAAAGCCCCGTTCCAAATTAGCTGTCTTGCCCCATCGGGCGGGAGCGGGTAATATATATCGAACGCCTAGCGCGTTCGATGGGTTCGGATGACGACATGTTCCGAATCTGGTCAGGTCCGGAAGGAAGCAGCCATAAGGAGCCTCTGTCGGGCATCCGGATCCATCGAGCGCGCTTTTTTGCGCGGTTTTTACCGCTATCCAAGATTCTTCTGTAACGAGTTGCTTACGCATCTCCAGGGTTCTCCGTACTATCATGAATCAGATTGAAGAGAGATGATGATAGGGAGCGCCTATACATGATTGAGCTGCTCAGGCGTTTTGGTGGTAAGTTTCGCCGGTATATGGTGATTGGCCCTGCGTGCAAGTTGATTGAAGTGATCTTTGACCTGCTTACGCCGCTCGTGATTGCCCAGATGATTGATAAAGGTATCGGTGCGCACGACGTGAGTGCCGTCGTCCACTACGGTATGGTGCTCGCCGCCATGGCCGTGATTGGCATCTCGTTTACGCTCGTCTGCCAAAAGATGGCGGCGCTCACCTCGCAGGGCATGGGTACTGACATTCGCGGCGCACTCTACAAGCACATCAACAAGCTGAGCTATGCTGAACTCGATCGCTTTGGCACGCCGTCGCTCATCACGCGCATTACCAACGACGTCAACCAGGTGCAGCTCGCCGCGGCGCTGGGCGTGCGTATGCTCATCCGCTGGCCTTTCCTGGCGGTGGGCTCAATGGTCGCGGCCCTTGCCATCGACCTTAAGCTCGGCATGATCTTTTTGATCTGCACTCCCGCTATCGGCCTGGTGTTTTGGTTTGTCATGGCGCGCTGCATCCCGTACTACAAGCAGCTGCAGGCAAAGCTCGATCGCATCGCGCTTATTTGCCGCGAGGGACTTTCGGGTGCCCGCGTGGTCCGGGCGTTTGTGCGCGAGGGTCACGAACGTGAGCGTTTTGCCCAGGCGGCCGATGACCAGGCGCGTGTCGCAATCGCGGTGGGCAAGCTCTCGTCGATTCTCAACCCCGTCACGTTTTTGGTGATGAACCTGGGCGTGTGCGCCATCCTGTGGGTGGGCGGCATCCAAGTCAACGTGGGCGAGCTCACGCAGGGCCAGGTCATGGCGTTTGTGAACTACATGACGCAGACCCTTACCTCCATCGTGTATGTTGCCAACTTGGTTGTAGTCTTCACCAAGGCGAGCGCTAGCGCTTCGCGTATCAACGAGGTGCTCGACTGTGTGCCGAGTATCACGGACGGGGGCAACCAAAAGCTGGATCTTTTTGCGATCGGAAATGCCTGCATGCTTAAAGAAGACCGGTGTTCTCCCAGTGCTTACATGGCCGACAAGCATCCGCTCGTCGATGTCGTGCCGCCTGCCATCGAGTTTGACCATGTGAGCTTTTCGTTTGGCGCCGGAGCCGTTAACGCCGTTGACAACGTGTCGTTTTCTGTTTCTGTGGGCGGAACGCTCGGCATTATCGGTGGCACGGGTTCGGGAAAATCGACGCTCGTTTCGCTGATTCCGCGCCTGTACGATGCCTCGACGGGAACGGTTCGCGTTTTCGGCCGCGACGTGCGCGCGTGGAATCTCGACCAGCTGAGGGAGGTTATCGGCATGGTCCCCCAGCGGGCGAGTCTCATGAGCGGAACGATTCGCTCCAATCTGGCATGGCGTCAAAGGACGTGCTTTATGGATGATGTGCTTTGGGATGCGCTCGAGACGGCCCAGGCGGACGATTTTGTACGGAACCTGCCGGACGCCCTCGATGCTCCCGTCGAGGCAGGCGGCAAAAATTTTAGCGGCGGACAACGTCAGCGCCTGACAATCGCGCGTGCTCTGGTGGAATAC
>URWZ01000176.1 GCA_900551625.1 uncultured Collinsella sp. | reverse complement strand
GCTCTACCGACTGAGCTACACAGGCAGAAATGGTGGGCGCGCTAGGATTCGAACCTAGGTAGGCATAACCAACGGGTTTACAGCCCGTCCCCATTAACCACTCGGGCAAACTCCCAATCGTTCAAGTATCCGCAGGTTCTTTGGTCTTTTGGACCGCCGCCCCCGCGAACGAAAAAGATAATACGATGCAACCTTGGGAGCTGTCAACGAAAACCTCTAGATACACGGTGCCGGGCGTATCTATATGCCTTTGACCTGCGTTTTTGTTGAGTTTAGATATGAAGGGCGGTGGATTTCGCTACGCTGGTGACATTTCCCAAGGGAACACTTTGGCACGGTGGAGTACGCCTACAGCATCGACCTTCGATAACGACCCTCTCGCACTATTACATAGGTCGCGATCGAGCTTTTCCGGCACGGACGAGTGTGGATTATCTCCCGTTTGAAATCGAGCGTGGATAATCTCCCTCTTTTAGCACGGCTTCGAACCCAAAGTGGCAGATTATCCACGCTCATTCACTAGGCGGTAGATTTTCCACGCTCGTACGTCCAGAAATCCACGCTCAAGGTAAACGGCTGGGCCCGCTCCCGCCTTTGTCTCTATCTGTAACATTTAGAGAACATTTTCTCCCCTATCTGTTACAGATCGAGATGTTTCGCAGAGACCCTGGCTTACGTCTCATTCTGTAACAGTACGAACGGTTTTCCGCCCCTTCGTGTTACAGATCGAGACAAACCGAAAACGGGATGGGCGCCAACCCGATGGCGCACCACCTAAATAGAAACGGGCCCTGTCCCATATAGAGACAGAGCCCGAAACTCTCATGGAGCCAGTGACAGGAATCGAACCTGCAACCCACTGATTACAAATCAGTTGCGCTACCGTTGCGCCACACTGGCACACTTGGCGCTTTCGCGCGAAGCCTGTTAAGAATAAAGGAATTGAGCACAAGGCGCAACAGACCCTTTGACCGACCACATCTCAAAACTCTTCGTCAGAACGAATAGTTTTAATTACAATGGAACTGATAAAACTATTCGTTCTGGCGAAGGGTTTCGCGATGCTTACTACCAAGGAAGCCGCCGAGCTGCTCGGCATCACCCCGCGCAGGGTGCAGGAGCTCATTAAGAACGGCGCGCTGACCGCCCGCAAGGCTTCTGGCGTGTGGCTTATCGACAAAGACAGCGTAGACACGCGACTCCGCTCCGCAACCAAAAGAGGGGGACGACCTCGTCGCGGGCATGGGAAAAGCGAAATCGCATTTACTCTCATGAACCGCACGCACGAAGTCGCTCGGCTGGTCTACAGCACATCGCGAAAAGACTTTACCCACATCGGCGCCGACATCGATTACACCCACGCCCCTATTGGAGTATTTGGCCCTAATAGCCCCATATCGCTCGACTCCTTCCGCATCTGGTGGCGCGGCCGCGGTATCCCGCTCGCACGCATTGGGCTAGCCTCCCTGCTTGCAGAAGCCGCAGTCGATGTTCCCGATGAACTCGTACAGCGAAATCTTGGCCTCTCCTTATCCGACCAGTATTGGATTAGGCCCCAAGACTCCGGTCTCGCGTGGGAAGATATCAATTTCTTCAATAATGCCTTTGATGACGTCTCACTGTCCATTGCGCCCTTCGCCCCAGAGGGCAAGGCGGCTGCCGCAAAGCCCGACAACACCTCGGACGGCAATCTTCAAAAGTACTGGACATGCGAGGGCGGGCGTCGAATTCTGCATAAGGCAGGAGCACACCTGAACCAGGAACCTTATAACGAGCTGGTGGCGACTGCACTTCACCGTCGCATCCTAAACGCCAGCGATTTTGTGCCTTACTCGCTCGAGGGCACGGGCACTTCCGCCCTGAGCATATGCGATGTCTTCTTAACTGATGAAGAAGAGTATGTCCCTGCGTTCTATGTAAACCAGTACGCAAACGCAGGTGAACGACTAACCGACTACGAGCGATACGTAGCAAACTGCGAGGAGCTCGGGGTGACAGGCGTCAAGGATGCCCTTGACCGCATGATCGTATGCGATGACATCATTGCCAACTATGACCGTCATTGGCGTAACTTTGGCATTGTGCGAAACGTCAACACGCTAGCTTGCAGACCTGCCCCCATCTTCGATTCGGGCTCATCGCTCTGGTGCAACATTTCTCTAGAGGAGCTTAAGGCAGGAGAGCACAGTTTTACCAGCGCGCAGTTTCATTCAAGCCCCGCAAAACAAATGCTGCTTGTTGAGGATATGAGCTGGTTTGACGACGACAAGCTCGAGGGTTTCGTTGACGAGGCAATCGAAATCCTATCCAAAAACGACGCTCTTACAGCGAGACTGCCTTATCTAAAAGAGGCGCTAACATGGCGCCTCGAAAGAATGATCGACATCGCTGAATGGAGTTAGCGAGACAGCATCGCCCCACCAACTCCCCTACCTCCCGCGCAGGGCTTTGAGCTTTGCCAGGGCATCGGGGCTCAGGCGACTGCCCAGAGTCATCTTGATCTGCGGGGCTTCCTCAGCCTCGTGCACGTCCTTGTCGATCTGCTTGATCTCGTCCACCAGCATGCGGCTCGAGATGCGCGTAACGCCTTTGCCCATGACGACGGCCTGGATCGTGCCGTCACTCGACACCACGGAGCACGCGCGGCCTTCCTCGCGCGCCTCGATGCAGAGCTTTTGCACCACGGTATCGGCCGATACGCCCGTCGGCGAAAACTCGATGCGCACGCCGCGGGCCGGCAGGTTGGGGCGCTCGCTGGAGATATTGCCCGCGCCGTCGAACACGATCACGGCCTCGTAGCGGCCCTGGGCAAAGGCGGCGACGTCGTTGATGAGGGCGGTACGCGCCATATCGTGAACATCGCTGGAATACGGATCGTCGGAATGGTCGTAGACGAGCTTTTCGTAGCGCGGCGTGCAGTGGATCACGTTGTAGCCATCGACCACCAACAGCTCGGGCTTGTTGGAGTGCACCGTCGAAACTGGGTCGGCGATGGCCTGTGCAAACGCATTGCCGCCCACACCGTAGGTCGCGGCCGAGACAATCGGCTTGGCCGAGCCCTCGCCAAAGCGCTTGGCCTTGGACTTGGCACGGTTCTTTTTGGACATGCGCTACTCCTCCCCCATGAGCTCGCCGGCGTTGCGGCGCAGCCACTCAAAGCACAGCGCCGTGGTCGCCTGGGCAACATTGAGGCTCTCGGTCATGCCACGCTGGGGAAGCTTGGTCAAAAAGTCGCATTTCTCGAGCACCAGACGCGAGATGCCGTCGCCCTCGGAGCCCATGACGAGCGCCACGCGGCCCTCGAAGGGTGCATCCCAGCAACTGCCTTCGGCGCGCTCGGAGGCGCCGCCCACCCAAAAGCCAGCGGCCTTAAGATCGTCGAGTGTACGGGCGATATTGGGAACCTGCGCGATGGGCAGGTGCATGACAGCGCCGGCAGAGGTCTTGTAGCTGCCCACGGTCACGCCGGCGGCACGCTTGTTGGCGATGATGACGCCCGCGGCGCCCACAACCTCGGCGGAGCGCACAATGGCGCCAAAGTTGCCGTCGTCGGTCACGTGGTCGAGCACCACGACAAGTGCCGGGCCGTCACCCGCGCGGTCGAGGATATCGGCGACATCGGCATAGGGGAAGTTGCCAACCTCGAGCGCAATGCCCTGGTGAGCGCCATGGCTCGACAGCGCATCGAGCTGTGCACGCGGCACGTACTTAATGCGGACACCCGCGGCGTTGAAGTCATCGACCAGACGCGACAGAGCGGCATCGCGCTCCCCGCTCTCGGCGATGAGCGCGCACTTGATGGGAAAACCGGTGCGCAGCGCCTCGGCGGCAGCACGGCGACCTTCGATAAACTCGCCCTTGGGAACCTGAACGTTGTCGCGGTTGCGATCTCGCTGCCTGT
>URWZ01000175.1 GCA_900551625.1 uncultured Collinsella sp. | reverse complement strand
TTTAAACATGTTTTTACTGGTAGAACAATCAGTATTGAGACAATACCATGATTGCCTGTCTCTTTGCTGATCAGTTATCTCTCGTAATTATCTCTCGTCTTTCTGCTATCTCTCATATTAGAGATAAGTGAGAGATGAAAGATAAGATGTCTGCCATCTGTTTCATTTAAACATGTTTTTACTGGTAGAACAATCAGTATTGAGACAATACCATGATTGCTTGTCTCTTTGCTAATCAGTTATCTCTCATATTTATCTCTCGTCTTTCTGCTATCTCTCGTATTAGTGACGAATGAGAGATGAGAGATACGTGGGTGATGGGCGAGCGTGGATTTTTGGACGGTCGGAAAATCCCTCAAACAAAAAACGGGGCCGTCCTTACGCCGAACCCCGTTTTCAAACGGTCAGTTAGTTATCCAACGCGCGAGCATAGCAGTCAAAATTACGCCGCCGCGAACACTCCCAAGCCCGTTCCGATGATGCAGATCGCGAAGATGCCAATAATAATCCAAATGGTCTTGACACCCTTTTTGTATAGGGCAACGCAAGCGAACGTTGCCAGCAAGGGCAGCAGACCGGGGAAGATCGAATCGAACAGATCCTGCAGGACAATCTCCGAACCACCCACATCAAAGGTCAAAGCCGTGGACAGCGAGACCTGTGCCGCAATCATCGCGCCAATGACGGTCATTCCGAGAACGCCGGCAGCATGCGTCATGCGAGACATAAGGTTGTTCTCTTCGGACTGCTGCAGGAACTTGGTTCCCAGGTCGTATCCCAGATGGGCGGCGACGATACGCGTTGCAAAGTTAATCACGGAGTAGAGAAGGAAGACGGAGACGGGAAGGGCGAGCGCGACGGCAGTTGCCGTGCCCGTACCCGTAATGACGGCAAACGCGCAGCCAAGCACGCCGAAGGCATAGACCTCAGGAGGAACCGCCGCGCCGACCATGATGGCGCCCATGAACATGGACTCCAAAGCAGCGCCGACGATAACTCCCTGCTGGACATCGCCAAGGATCAAGCCGACAAACAGGCTCGTAAACAGCGGACGACCAAGCATCGTAATGCCAAATGCTTGCTCGTCCATAGACGCCATAATGCGACCAGCGCAACTTGGAGGTACTGGGCAACTATTCTGATTAACCCCAGAAATAAGCCTGCAGGCGAGACGTTCAGAACAGCTCGCCTGCAGGCAACAGCAGCAATTTGAAAGGATTAGTAGTTCATCTGGTGATAGTAACGACGCGTGGTGAGCGGGTGGTTGCGGACGTGCTCGAGATGGCAGCTCAGGCGCTCGGTGATGGTGTAGGTGACCATCGGGGAGACGATCTTGCGGAACTCGGGGTCGCTGAACGGCAGCTCGACCTCGGCGGTGTCAAACTTGTTCACGCGGACGTTAACGCCCTTCTCGTCGGCGAGCATGTGGGTGAAGTTGTCCACGCGGTCCATGAGCTTGCGGGTGTCGTCCTCGCCGTAGAGCATGATGAGGCTCGTGCCCTCCTCGCACAGCTCGATGGTGCCGTGGAAGAACTCGGCGGCGTGGATGGACTTGGTCTTGATCCACTGCATCTCCTCGAGGATGCACATGGCGTAGTCGTAGGCCTCGCCCCAGAGCATGCCGGAGCCGATCACCATGTGGTAGTCGGTGTCCTTGAAGTCCTCGGCCATGGCGGCGCAGCGCTCGTCCTGGGCGTCCTTGGCCTTGATGAGGTACGGGGCGATGTTGCCGAACTCCTCCATGAAGGTGTCGTACTTGGGGAAGGCGCCGGCGTTCTTGAGGAAGCGGGCGACCAGCGTGATCTGGTAGGTGTAGATGGCCTCGCACAGGACGTCGTCCTCGGCGAAGCTGAAGAACTTGTAGTCGGCGTACTCGGTGGCCGGGGTGTTGTCGTTGGAGACGTACATCAGCGTGCGGGCGCCCTGCTCCTGGCAGAACTTGGCGGCCTCGATGATCTCGGGGGTGGTGCCGGTGCGGGTGGAGAAGACGCAGACCGAGTCCTTGTTGAAGGCCTTGGGCGGGCACGCGAGGAACTCGGCGGCGATCTCGCAGTGGACGTCGACGTCGGCCGTGGTGGTCTCGACCCAGTACTTCATCGGGAGCGTGTGGGCCCAGGTGCCGCCGCAGCCGATGAAGAAGATGTTGGAATAACCCTGCTCGCAGACCTTGTCCACGGCAGCCTCAATCTGAGGACGGAGAGCGAGGGCATCGCTCACAACCTTCTCGTAACGAGGCTCATCGAAATTGAACATCCCTTACTCCTAACTCACTTAGATGAACCCTTCATTCATCCCATAACATTATAATACTTTATATAACTAACTATGCAAGTATTATTTTGCTTCTGTTCTTTCATCAAGCCCCTTAAAACAACAATCGGCGTTGTTGGACACAGCGTGCAGGTTCATCGAACGATTCAATATGCATCGTCTCTAGTTAAATGACGTCTTATGCAAATACCTTTAATCCGCTTGGGGCCGACGAATCTTTTGACTGTCCGCAGAAGCTTTCCCGGAATTCCCTATGGATAGACGCACCGGCAATCGCTTCGTTATCTGGCTTATTGCGCATTGCCGGGGCGTCTGGGAGAAAGCACAATCTACCGCGTGGTCAACTAGCGTTTCATCGGAATCGACCGCATCCGCGCCAAATACTAAATCGCAATCGTTGAAACTCGTCCGATCATATGGCGGCAATTTCTCGCCTTAAAAATGAGCACGAAATAAGGGGGCAGCTGTTTGCAACTTGCTTTATTCGTAAGTGTTTTTACTGAAAAACAATCACCAACCAAACAGCACTATTAACAGCACTATTAATTGTTTGGCTCTTTGCTGTACAGCCATCTTTCGTATACGCCTCTCGTCTATCTCTCATCTCACGGTTGGAGACGAAAGGTGTGCGGGAGTGGATAATTGGACGGCATTTGGGCCTGCGACGGATTATTTCGTCCGAAAATCCACGCTCATTTGGCGGGACACGCGGGGCCCATGCCAATCCGCTGGCATCGTCTTCAGTTCGCCGCAGAGCCGCGGCCCCATATGGGTATACTCTCGAAGATTCGACTCGATTCGCCCCCGCTGGGGCGTCAAAGGAGACTGCATATGCCCACCACCTCAACCGACCCGCGCGCCGCTGCTGCCGCGCTGCTGGTGCCCGGTACCACCTGCCACGGTTTTGCCGTCGAGCGTTGCGAGACCGTGCCCGAGCTCGATTCGGACGCCTACGTGCTGCGCCACACCGCCTCGGGCGCTCGCCTGCTGTACCTGGCGTGCGACGACGAAAACAAGGCCTTTGCCATTGGCTTTAAGACGCCGCCGGCCGATTCCACCGGCGTGTTCCATATTCTTGAGCACTCGGTGCTGTGCGGATCGGCTAAGTTTCCCGTCAAGGAGCCGTTTGTCGACCTGATCAAGAGCTCCATGCAGACGTTCCTCAACGCCATGACCTACCCCGACAAGACTATCTACCCCGTTGCCACCACCAACGAGCAGGACCTGTACAACCTGATGGACGTGTACCTGGACGCGGTGTTCAACCCGGCCATCTATACCAAGCCCACCATTTTTGAACAGGAGGGCTGGCACTACGAGCTGGACCTGCCGGAGGGCGCCGAGAGCGAGGGCGACGGCAGCGCCGCCAGCCTGCGCAAGGGCACGCTGCGTTATAACGGCGTGGTGTTCAACGAGATGAAGGGCGCGCTGTCCGACCCCATGAGCGTGCTGGACGACGCCGTCAACGCCGCGCTCTATCCCGACACCGCCTATGCGCACGAGAGTGGCGGCGACCCGTGCGCGATTCCCGCGCTCACCTACGAGCAGTTCCTGGACACGCACGCGCGCCACTACAATCCTTCCAACTCTTATATAACTGTCTCTTATACACATCTCCGAGCCCACGAGACGCTACGCTATCTCGTA
>URWZ01000174.1 GCA_900551625.1 uncultured Collinsella sp. | reverse complement strand
TGAAGCTGCCCGCCGCATGTTGCCGACGGCACCGATCGTCTCGTCCCGCTCGTTTGCCGAGCGCTCTTGGCCGTACATGCTCGCGTGGTCCGACCTGGGGCTTAATGGCAAGGAGCGTATGTCGGTCGATTCGCTGGCGCGCGCCGAGGTGCGCCGTTTTGCCGACGAGGATACGAGCGAGCGCGTGCGAAACGAGATGATGGGCGTGCTGGGCGAGCTACTGGGTATTTCGCCCGAGCAGATGGAGGAGCTGCGCTCCGAGGACGGTCAGCGTCGTTTGCACGAGGGAATGAAAAAGTTCGAGGGCGAGGTCCAGGACGCCATCGACAAGATGATGGGCGGCCAGGGCGGACCACAGGGTGGGCCCCAGGGCACGCCGATGCCGCATCCGCCGGTTGACCCGAGGCAATTCCCATTCTTCTCTCAAAACTAGGTCGCTGCGCGCCCGCCAGGGCGGCAATCTGCCTTTCAATCGTCGGGCATGACCGCCAGGTCAATGCCCTCCTCTTTCAAGGCACCTTGCTCGCTCTGGCGGGCGCTCGCTTGCGTATGCTCAACCTACATTCAATCTCGGCTGACGTATGGGGCTGGCGTTGTGTTATTCTAGAACAGACGTTCGTGAATGATGTGCGAGGCCTTGCCTTGCGCTGTGCTTGTGGCGAGGGGAGGTCGGCTTGGTCATTTTGGGTATCGACCCTGGTTTGGCCCATACGGGTTGGGGGATTATCGAGGAGCGACGTGGCGAGGTTCGCTGCCGTGCCTACGGTTGTATCGAGACCAGCGCGGGCAGCCCGCTCGCGGTGCGCCTGTCGCACATCGCCCGCGACCTCAAGGGCGTCGTCGAACGCTACCGTCCCGATACCGCGGCTATCGAGAGCATCTACTTTGGCGCTAACGTTCGCTCGGCCATCCCCACGGCGCATGCCCGCGGTGCCGCGCTCGTGGCGCTTTCGGAGTGCGCGCTCGAGATTGGCGAATACACGCCCATGCAGATCAAGCAGGCCGTGGTGGGCACCGGCGCCGCGGACAAACGGCAGGTCGCGTATATGGTTCGTACGCTCACGCAGCTCGATCACGACCCGCATCCCGACCATGCTGCCGATGCTCTGGCCTGCGCCATCTGCCACGTTAACTTAAGCCGCACCCGGGCGCTTACCGGCGGCGAGTTCTATCAACAGAGAGGAACCGGATACTGATGATCTCCCAGCTCCATGGAACGCTTGTCGAGGCCTCGATGAGCTTGGCCGTCGTCGATGTATCGGGCGTGGGCTTTGAGCTCGGTATTTCGGGCAGCACTGCCGCCACGCTGCCTACGCCCGGCGGCGAGGTTCGCCTTTATACCCGTATGCAGGTGCGCGAGGACGCTATGACGCTCTTTGGCTTTGCCTCCAAGGACGAACGCACGATGTTCGATCGGCTCGTTTCTGTCTCGGGCGTCGGTCCACGCCTGGCGCTTGCTGTGCTTTCCACCTATACCGTGGGACAGCTGTATTCCCTGGTGATGGCCGAGGACGACAAGGGCATGGCCAAGGTTCCCGGTGTGGGCAAAAAGACCGCCCAGCGCCTCATCTTGGAGCTCAAGAGTACCTTTGCCAAGGACAAGGGCTTTGTTCCGGTCGACGTAATCCCCGGTCAGGCTGCGATGCCGGTCCCCGCCGCCGCTCCCTCGGCGATCGATGACGCCCGCGCGGCACTCCTTTCCATGGGCTTTAGCCCGCAGGAGACCGAGGTTGCCCTGAGCGGGTATGATGGGCAGGATATGCGTGTCGAGGACCTGCTCGGCGCGGCGCTTAAGCGACTCGGAATGGATGCGTGATGTGGGAAGCCGATGACTCTCAGGACTTGTGGTCGACGCCCGGCAACTCGCCGGCGGCATCCATGGCGCACGGTGAGCGTATGGTGGGCTCGGAACTGACACCCGAGGACCTCGATGTCGACCGTACCCTGCGTCCCCAGCGCTTGGACGACTACTGCGGTCAGGAGCATATCAAGCAGAGCCTTCGCGTGCTGATCGAGGCGGCGCAGAGCCGTGGCGAGACGCTCGACCACGTGATTTTCTCGGGCCCTCCGGGCCTGGGCAAGACCACGTTGGCCACGGTTATCGCCAACGAGCTGGGCGCTCAGATCAAGACGACGAGCGGCCCGGCTATTGCGCGTACCGGTGACCTGGCGGCCATCCTGACTAACTTGCAGCCGGGTGACGTGCTGTTTATCGATGAGATCCACCGCCTTAACCGGTCGGTCGAGGAAGTCCTATATCCCGCTATGGAGGACTTTGCGCTCGATATCGTGATCGGTAAAGGTCCGGCCGCACGTTCGATTCGCCTAGATATTCCCAAGTTTACGCTGGTGGCGGCAACGACCCGCTCGGGTATGCTGACCGGCCCGCTACGCGACCGCTTTGGCATTTCGTATCGCCTGGACTACTACACGGTCGAGGAGCTTGCCCAGATCGTGACGCGCTCGGCGACCATCCTGGGCGTGACGATCGACCATCCGAGCGCGCTCGAGATCGGCTCGCGCTCGCGTGGCACGCCGCGCTTGGCCAACCGTCTGCTCAAGCGCGTGCGCGACTATGCGCAGGTGCGCGGCAACGGTCCTATTGAGCTTGATATTTGCCGTCAGGCGCTCGAGTTCTTCGAGATTGATGAGCTTGGTCTGGACTGGATGGACATTCGTATCTTGGAGACGCTTGCCAAGACGTTCTCTGGTCGTGCCGTGGGTTTGACGACCCTTGCCAGCGCGGTGGGCGAGGACCCGGGTACGCTCGAGGATGTCTATGAGCCCTACCTGCTGCAGTGCGGCTTGATGATTCGCACGCCCCAGGGCCGTCAGGCAACCTTGCGCACCTTTGAGCACTTGGGCATCGAGCCAGCCGTTTAGAGGCGGGTTTGTTTTGGCTGGTCTGTAGGCTATCGCTGAGCATTGGATAAACATATCGCCATTCATCGGTTACGGGTGTTTTACTATTGCGCGCCCGTGCTATGCTGAATTGGTCTTTTTCTCATTCGGTAACGAAAGGACCGCCCATGCCTACTGACATCGAAATCGCACGTTCCGTCACGCCGCTGCCCATTACCGAGGTGGCTAAGAACGCCGGCGTCGACGTAAAGCACCTGATTCCGTACGGCTTCGACAAGGCTAAGGTCGACTATTCACTGCTCAACGAGCCGACCGATCATCAGGCCAAGCTCGTCCTCGTGACCGCCATCAACCCCACGCCCGCTGGCGAGGGCAAGACCACCACGACCATCGGTCTGGCCGATGGCCTGCGTCGTCGCGGTGTCAAGAGCGCCGTGGCCCTGCGCGAGCCTTCGCTCGGTCCCGTCTTTGGCGTCAAGGGCGGTGCCGCCGGCGGCGGTTGGGCCCAGGTCATCCCCATGGAAGACATCAACCTGCACTTTACCGGCGACTTCCACGCTATCGGTGCCGCCAATAACCTGCTGGCCGCCATGCTCGACAACCATATTCAGCAAGGCAACCAGCTCGGTATCGACGTTAAGCGCATCACCTGGAAGCGCGTTGTCGACATGAACGACCGCCAGCTGCGCCACGTTATCGACGGCATTGGTGGCAAGGCTCAGGGCGTGCCGCGCGAGGACGGCTTCGATATCACCGTTGCCTCCGAGGTCATGGCGATCCTGTGCCTGTCCACGAGTATCAACGATCTTAAGGAGCGCCTGGGCGAGATCGTCGTCGGCTACAGCTTTGCCGGCGAGCCCGTCCGCGCCCGCGACCTCAAGGCTCAGGGCGCCATGGCTGCATTGCTTAAGGATGCGCTCAAGCCCAACCTGGTGCAGACGCTCGAGGGTACGCCCGCGTTTGTCCACGGCGGCCCCTTCGCCAACATCGCCCACGGCTGCAATTCCATCATGGCCACGCGTATGGCTATGCGCTTTGGCGATGTCGCCATTACCGAGGCAGGCT
>URWZ01000173.1 GCA_900551625.1 uncultured Collinsella sp. | reverse complement strand
GGCGGCGCAAATAGTTGTGCGTCACGCCCACATGCCGGTTCACTTCGGCTATGAAGGCATCCAGCTTGTCCTCCGGAACCTTGGCCGCGCACAGCGTGGAGCGGAAACCGAGTTTGGCCGACTGGAAGTTGGCCCCCAGACGCCGGATAAGCCGGGACTTGCGCAGGGCGTTCACGCGATCAAGCGCTTCCTGCTCCGTGATGCCGAGACGCTCCGCAATGATGGCGTAAGGCCGGGACTCCAGCGGAAAATCCGTCTGGATGATGTCCAGAATGCGCTTGTCCATCGTGTCGAGAGTCATTTCCGTCATTCCGCCTCCTTCGCTTTGCGGGGCTGGTACGTGCACAGAGGCTCCTCACCCATGTAGTCGCCGTCCATGCTCCACGCGCGGGCGCGACAGCCGCCGCATACCTTATGGAACTCGCAGACGCCGCACTTGCCCTTATACTCGGACTGATCGCGGAACTGGAGGAACGGCTTGGACTTACGCCAGATTTCCGGGAACGGCGTCGTGCGGACGTTGCCGCAGTCGAGCGTCAGATACCCGCACGGCTGAACCTGCCCCACATGGCTGATGAAGCAGAACCCCGTGCCGCCGAGACAGCCGCGCGTCATGGCATCCATGCCGAACGTGGCGGGCGTTACGGAGACGCCTTCCTCGCGGGCGCGCTGGCGCATGATGCGGTAGTAGTGCGGCGCGCAGGTAGCCTTGAGGTGCATGGAGGTCGTCTTGCGGAAGTCATAGAACCAGTGCAGCACGTCCTCGTATTCCTGCGCCGTGATCACCTGATCCGCAAGCTCGGCGGCCCGGCCCATCGGCACCAGCAGGAAGATATGCCACGCCGCCGCGCCGATGCGCTCGCAGAGTTCGAATATCTTCTTAAAATCATGCAGGTTATCCCGAGTGACCGTAGTGTTGATCTGAAACTCCACGCCCTCTGCCTTGAGGCACTCGATGCCGCGCATGGTGGCGTTGAGCGCCTGGCAGTCGCCGCCACTAGTAAGAAGACCGATCCTAAGCATGGTGAATCCTTCCGGGCAAGTTATAACATGCGCATAAGTTTACCCCCGCACACTGTTGATGCGGGGGTAAAACGTGTTAGCTCAAGCGTATGGAAATGTAAGCAACGTCAGGCGAGCGTAAGGACGACGGTGCCAGCTTCTTACAGTGCGAAGGCGTCGACGTCGCCCCAGTGGCGGCGCAGCGTAAAAGCGGCAGCGGGTTCGGTATTGTCAAAGACGACCGACCATTGCGTGTTGCTGGTGATGTCTTCCGGATTGGGCTCTTGCGCTGCGGCGCGCAGGGCCTTCCAAGCGACTGCCTCGTCTTGGGCACCGACATGGGCGTCAAGGACATCGGCGATTGCGACGGCGCGCTCTTTACCATGGCCCAGCTCGCCATTCTTTTGGTTGGGCAGCACTTCGTCACCATAGCAGGCATAGAAGTTCGTAACCTGGCGTACAGGAGTCACTTTGCATGCACGGTCGGGGTCGCGCGGATCCCACTCCACCACCCGCGCGTCACCGGCGGCGTCGTTGATAAAGAAGTGGTAATCGCGTCCTGCCATGGCGTGCATGTCGTAGGCGGAAAGCAGGTCGACAGCTTCTTGCGTGGTGGCGGCACGGTCGAGCACCAGGCGGATGGCGAGCGAGGTATTGATGACGGGGCGCTGCGTGTCCTGGTCACAGGGTTTGGAATCCAGGGTGAGTACGGCAATGGACACGCCGCGTTCGTTAACACCGTCGAGCTGGGCAAACGGGCCCATGAGTGCAGCGGCGCGTCCGGCGACGGAGTCAAGCGGAGCGTTGGTGCCCAGGTTGTTGAGGGCCGCAAAGCCGATGGAGGCATAGCCGTCGCGCGGGTGATTGCGCACCAGCAGCGCCGAGGTGTCGTCCTTAAAGTCGTAATTGCGACCGGTGCGCACGCGGCCTTCGGCATCTACGGCGACAAAAGCGCTGCAGGCAAACTGGGGCGCCTGGACATGTGCCGGCACGCCGGGCAACACCTGCGCCACCACAGCATCGATGTAGGCCTGGTCGTCGCGCACGCCAGCGGCGATGATGCGGTCAAGGTCGTAGTCGTAAGCGATGTCGATTGCGTACAGGTCATAGCCATCCGCATAGTCAGTCAAGCGTTTGAGCGACGCGGCGGACTTGATTTGCTTGCGGTAAACGATGCCAGCGGCAGCGGCAAGGCCGACGGTGACTCCCGCGACACCGCAGGCGATGGCAATGTTACGTGGCTTCATGACGGCTCCTCTCGTCCTGTTAGCGCAATTGTCGCAAAAGGAGCGCGGGCATGATGGCTCAACTTGGTGAGCGGCGCGGAATTAAGCACGGAATGAAGAGTGCGGTGCTGGCGTGGCGGGGTATGCTGGAGGGGACCATCAACCCAGCGAAAGGGGAGAGCATGACGGATCAGGAAACGCCCGAGCGCGTGCACGTGACGGCTGACGATATCGAGGCCGCCAACGACCTTATCGACTTTATCGAGGCATGCCCCAGCATGTTCCATACGGCGGCGACCATTATGGCCGAGCTCGACGAGGCGGGCTTTACCTACCTGCCCGAGAACGCGGCGTGGGATATCGAGCCGGGCGGGCGTTATTACACGCAGCGCAACACCTCGAGCGTTGTTGCCTTTAAGGTGGGCGAGGACCTGGCTGCTACGTGGGGCGAGGACGGCGTTGCCGGTGACTATCATTTTCAACTGACGGCGTCGCACAGCGATTCGCCGACGTTTAAGGTCAAGGCTGTGCCCGAGCTTGACGGTGCGGGCGAGACGCTGCGCCTGAACACCGAGGCCTACGGCGGCATGATTGACTACACCTGGTTCGATCGCCCGCTGGCGCTCGCGGGCCGCGTGCTGGTGCGCGAGGGCGACCGTATTGAGAGCCGTCTGCTTGCCACCGAGCGCGAGGTCGCTATTATCCCGAGCCTTGCCATCCACATGAACCGCGGCGTTAATGAGGGCTTTGCTCCCAACCGAGCCGTTGACCTGTGCCCGCTCATTAGCGCCGGCGAGCTTAAGCAGGGCGATTTTGATGCTCTGATTGCCGAAGAGCTGGACGTTGAGCCCGAGCAGATTCTGGGCCGCGATCTGTTCCTAGTCAATCGTCAGGATGCGCGCATTTGGGGCTGGGCAGACGAGTTTATCTCGACGCCCAAGCTCGACGACCTGGCCTGCGCCTATACCTCGCTACAGGCATTTTTGGGCGCCGAGAATGCGCATGACATCTCGGTCTTTTGCTGCTTTGATAACGAGGAGGTTGGCTCCGAGACCAAGCAGGGCGCCATGTCGACGTTCTTGGCCGACGCGCTGCGCCGCATCAACGGATCGCTGGGCTTTGACGACGAGTCGTACCATCGCGCCCTTGCCGCCTCGATGCTCGTGAGCTGCGACAACGCACATGCTGTGCACCCCAACCACGCCGAGAAGTGCGATGCCCGCAATCAGGTGGTGCTCAACGGCGGCATCGTCATCAAAGAAGCCGCCAACCAGCACTACTGCACCGATGCCTTTAGCCGCGCGGTGTTCCAGGCCATCTGTGATGACGCCGACGTACCCACACAGGCCTTCGCCAACAAGAGCGATATGGCCGGAGGCTCCACACTCGGCAACCTGTCCAATATGCAGGCGAGCATGCATGCCGTGGACGTGGGCCTGCCGCAGCTGGCCATGCACTCAAGCTACGAGACCGGCGGCGTACGCGACGTGATGTACGCCATCCGCGCCCTCACCGCCTTCTACGAGCGCGACCTCCATATCAACGGAGCCGAAAGCGCGGAGCTCTAAAACCTGCCAAAGAGGGATGTTGATTTCGGCAGGTTTTATCTGGGCGAATGCAAAGGGTGAAACCGAGCTAGATCTGTGATATGTGGCCGCCGAGGTGCAGTGTGCCTCGGCGGCTTTTTGTGTACAGAGTACGGCTAATGCTT
>URWZ01000172.1 GCA_900551625.1 uncultured Collinsella sp. | reverse complement strand
CATAAGCTTATAGCGATACATCTTGCGATCGGCATCCATCGTCATCTGGCGGCGCGTGTCGCCGGCAAGTGGATCGACGCGCGAGCAGCCAAAGCTAAAGCTGGCGATCATGGGCGCCTTGCCACTTGAGCTCGCCTCGATCAGCCCGGCACGTACCCGCTCCAAGCGCTGCTCGAGTTCGGTCTCGTTTGCGGAGAGCGAGATGAGCACAAACTCGTCTCCACCGATGCGGAACAGCATCTCATCGTGCTCCATGGTTTCGGAGAGCGTGCGGCAGATGCTCAGAATATAGCGATTGCCTTCGGCGTGGCCAAACCTATCATTGCAATGTTTGAGATGGTCGATATCAATATAGGCGCAGGTGAAGGGGTCACCTTTGTGCCAGAGTTGCTCGACGTGACGGTCGAGTCCGCCGCGGTTGCCCAAGTTGGTGAGCGGGTCGATATAGGCGTTGCTCTCAAGCAGCCGGCGCTCTTGTTGCAGGATGGCATGCGTCTTTTGCAGTTGCTCGCCAACGGCGCGTAGCCCAGCGGGCAGCGCGGCAACATCGAGTTCGGCGGTCGAGACGCCATTCGCAAGTCGCTGAAGATAGGCAATAATCGATTGCTCAACCAGGCGATATGACTCGTTCATGATGGATAACCTCCTTGGGCGGAACAACGGTTTGTATCATATCCCCAATTCGGTTTGAATTGGGGTAATAAGTTAGCTAATGGAGACAAATGCCCCCTTCGACGGTGGCGTTTTGCGCGCGAGCGTATCAGTTGTTATTGCCACCATCGAGCAATGCCTCAAAATCCTTCGCCGGCATGGGGCGGTAGTAGAGGAAGCCCTGAGCGTAGCGGGCACCCATGTGGCGTAGCATGTTCGCCTGCTCATCTGTCTCGACGCCTTCGATTACAATGGGCAGATGGAGCGACTGCGCCATCTCGAGCATCGATGACACGATCTGCGCGCTGCGGCCTTGATCGCGGTCGGTGGGTACAAAGGTTCGGTCGAGCTTGATGACGTCGACGTTGACGTTCTTGAGCATCGCGAGCGTGGACTGACCGGTGCCAAAATCGTCCATATAGGTCGAGAAGCCGCGGGTGTGCAAGTCGGCTGTCAGTTTGTCCACGGCTTCGGACTCTCCCGTATAAGCCGTCTCGGTGATCTCGATGCGCATGAGCTCGGGCGGCAGGTTGTATTGGGCGGCAAGCGCCCCCATATGCTCGGCAACGTCGCAGGCAAGAATGTCCACGCGAGACACATTAAGCGAGACCGGAACCACGCGAAGACCGCGATCGAGACGCTCGCGAAGCCATATGGCGACACCCTGCCAAATGTACTTGTCGAGCGTCACCACAAAGCCGCTTTCCTCGAGTGCGGGGATAAACGTTGCGGGCGAAATGAGAGAGCCGTCCTTGTCAATCCAGCGCGTAAGTGCCTCGGCGCCAATGATCTCGCCGGTTTCCATATCGACCTGGGGCTGCAGGTAGTACGTGATGCGGCCATTTGAGAGCGCGTACTGGAACTCGGTCAGCGTGCGGTGGAACGCAATCTCGTGTTCATATTCTTCGGGGCGGAAAATAGCAATGCGCTCCTTGAAGTCGTTTTTGGCGCGTCGATTGGTAAACATGGCCTTTGCCTGCGCATCGATGGTGATCTCCTCATTGGAGTCGATGGGGTAAATGCCCATGGACGGCCAAAAACCTACGCCGTCATCATGCCTGGCTACTGCCTCGCGAACGCGGTCGTAGATTTGATGGACGGTGATGTGCTTAAAGGGGATGAGTACGCAAAAGTCATCTTGGCCCCAGTACCCTGCGACGCCCATATCGGCATTCTCGATGTCCTTGAGGACCGTGCCCACATCGGCGAGCACACGGTCGCCCTCGGCCTGGCCGTGCCATTCATTAAACAGGCGCATGTGACCCATGTCGACGGTGGCGATGCACCAGGTGTCGTCGCGCCTTGCCTCGAGAAATGCGTTGGCGCGCCGCATAAACTCGCTGGGTCGATAGAGGCCCGTGAGCGAGTCGATACGTTCGGCGATGGCGCTTTTGCGCTCCGCCTCGGGTATGGGGAGGCTGTCGTTGGGAACAAGCCCGCCGGCCGTGCGAAGGCGACGGTCGAGTTCGCCTAAAACGGCGGTCGCCTGATGGGTTAAGTGCTCGTAAAATGCCGGGACGACAAGACAGACGGGAGTAATGGTGTCGCCCGCGATTTGAACAGGAGCGAAAACAGCCTCTTTAAGGTGGCGGGTCAGTTGCTCGAATGCCTCATGGTCCAAATCGTTGCTGAGCACGACGAACTGGACGCTTCGTGAACGGTAGACCCGGCTCCTGCCGCGGGTGATCGACAGCATGCGGCCTGCGTATTCGGCAAGCATGTTGTCGACAGCCTCGGCCCCGTAGAGCTCGTTGAGATTCGCCGTGCCACGAATGCGCACCGCTATAAGCCCCGTCTCGCAGCGGTCGCGACGGCAGGCATCGATAGCGTTGACCAGCATGCGCTGCGTTCCGAGGCCTGTGGCGGCGTCGACGGTTTCGGCAAGCGAGTGGTTGACGAGTTCGCCGACATAGAGCGAGGGGACATTTCCGTCGCCGTCGATGCGAAACCCGCGAGCACGGCAGAGAACGTAGTCACCCGCGGCATTGCGCATGCGGTACTGCATGACGCGGCGGTGTTTGGAGCCGTTAAAGATCTGGTTGATGTCGTTGGCGTAGGCCTCAAGGTCATCGGGATGGACGCGCGTCTTCCAGAAATCGCGGCAGCTGTCTATGTGCTCCGAAGGAAGACCGAGATCGCGCAAGGCACCTTGCGACCAAAGGGTGCGGTCCTTGTCCAAGTTCTCGATAAAGAAATAACGGCCCTCGTTGAGCATCGAAAAAGCGTCGAAAATACGATCGCTTATTTCGAAGTCGTCGGCGTGGACTTGCGTGATATTGCGCCGATCGAGGTGCATGGCATGACGTAGCTTGTAGTCGTACATGCGATGGTCGGCATCGAGTGTCATGCGATTGGAGGCTTCGCCCAGGGCGGGGTCGGCGTGTGCCACTCCGTAGCTAAACGAGTGGGGCATCTCGGAATCGTTGTTTTTGAGCAGGATCGTTCGGCAGTGTTCCAGACGTTCGGCGAGGTCGTCCTCGGTCGCAATCGTAGATAGGATGGCAAACTCGTCGCCGCCTATGCGAAACGCCGCCTCGTCCACTTTCATATACAGTTTGAGATAGAGGCTTACCTGCAAGATATAGCGGTTGCCCTCGTCATGCCCAAAGACGTCGTTGCAGTGCTTGAGATTGTCGATATCGATGAACGCCATGGTAACGGGGGTGTCCTGCTCCCAGAGCTCCTCGAGGGAACGGGCAAAGCCGCCACGGTTGCCAAGCCCGGTAAGCTGGTCGGTAAAGGCGGTCCTGATCAGATCCTCCTGACGCTCGAGAAGGTCACGGACGGTCTTTTCGAGCGTTTCGGTGTAATTGCTGACAGTATCCATGTTCTAAGCGGCTTTCTGAAGTCGGGGCGGATTGCGTCGGGCGAGCTCGTCGTGTACACGCGTCGTTGCTCAGCGTTTTGCGTGTATCCAGGCCCCCGCCTTGCTGCGTTGTTGGGTTACTTTGCCGGCTAATGTTCGCTGTTGATAACTGCTGAGTAGTATAAACAACAGTAATAAACAACAGTACAAAATTATATAGGGGCGCACATGCTGTGGGTGGCTATTATTCGACAAACGGCAGCGCGATGATGCGATGTTCGATAAAAATGCGACTGGGGCGGTATATGTTGATGGGTATACTTGTTCCGTTTAAATTTGCGGGGACGGAGATGGTCGCATGGCACAGCCAACTATGACGCGCACGGTGGGGCTCGCGCTCGAGGGAGGCGGCTACCGCGGTATGTATACGGCGGGCGTGCTCGACGTTTGGATCTGTCTCTTATACACATCTCCGAGCCCACGAGACGCTA
>URWZ01000171.1 GCA_900551625.1 uncultured Collinsella sp. | reverse complement strand
ACGAGATAGCGTAGCGTCTCGTGGGCTCGGAGATGTGTATAAGAGACAGCATATGTGCTCTATGAAGGGTGAATTACGCGTTCGCGAGCGGGCGTACGCTGACCCTGTGCTTGATACCCTTGTGGAACTCAACGGTACCGTCGACCAGCGCGAACAGCGTGTCGTCCTTGCCACGGCCAACGTTCTCACCCGGGTGGATGTGCGTGCCGTGCTGACGGACGAGAATCGTGCCCGTGGTTACCGTCTGGCCGGCATAGCGCTTCGTGCCAAGGCGCTGACCGCGGGAGTCACGGCCATTACGGGAGGAACCGAGTCCTTTTTTGTGTGCCATTGTGTATACCTACTCTTTCGTTACGAGTGTAATCTACTCGGCGACGGGAGCCTCGGCAACAGCCTCAGCCTCTGCCTTGACAGCCTTCTTGGCGCGGGAGGTAGCCTGAACCTTCACGATCTTCAGCTTGGTGAGCTGCTGACGATGACCCTTCAGACGACGATAGCGCTTGCGCTTGTGGAACTTGAAGACCAGCTGCTTCTCGCCCTTGAACTGCTCAACGATCTGAGCGGTAACCTTGGCCTTGGCCAGCTTGTCGGGATCGGTGACGATCTTCTTACCATCGTTGAGGAAGATAACCGGCAGGGTGACCTTGTCGCCCTCATTGCCCTCGATCTTCTCGACGGTGATGACATCGTCGGTGGCGACCTTGTACTGCTTGCCGCCCGTGTTAACGATTGCGTACATGTTTACTTGCCCTTCATGCATCAGTTAGTGCAACAGCCGAATATAGTAGCAGGCGATAATACCCCCGTCAACGAGTATGTGGAGCAAATCCACAAGTTCGCACAGGTATGGGGCTGACGAGTCGGCCCTCGTCGTCCTCGCATGCTTGATTCTGACGCTCGACATCGTAGGAGCAGATGGTCACGAGGTCTTGCATACCGGTGGAAACAATAGGTGCATCGACGCCCGGGGTCAAGCCCTGCAACAAAACATCAGCTGCGGAAAGCAAAATTTCCGGACGCATGGAGCCCTCATTATCGGCATGGGTGTCGAGCATGAGCACCAGATGGTCCGGGCGCTCCCCTGCCTTAAGCTCATAGCCCACCAGTGTGTGGTCAAGGTCCAGGCGTTTGCTCTTTTTGCCGCGTGCGTAGTCGATGCCGTGGCCCGCGCGCAGCGTATCGATAGCGCGACGCACCTCGTCGGCGTCCACCGGTGCCTCAGGGTCAAGATGCAGATCGATACGATACGACAGACGCGTGAGTTGCGCCGTCAGCGCCGGCGTGCGCACGTCGATGTATGCCGCCTCGATGGGGGCCAGATCGGCCGGAGATGCCGCCGCCAAACGTTCAAACGCCTCATCGAGCGCAACGAACTCAGTCATAAACAAGTCATACCACTCGCAAGTCGACGACGTTCCCACCGGCAGCGCCGACGAAAAGCCCACACGCATATGCGGAGAGAAGCCCTGCGTCACGGCATAGGGCAGCCCCGCGCGACGCACGATGCGCTCAATAGTATGAATCACCTCGAGATGGCCCAGGTACTTAAGGCGGTCGCGCTTGCCATAGCGAACGCGAAGCCTAAAGAGCGTGGGGTTGTCGGTCAGGCGCTCACTCATGCGCGATCACCCACCAATACGTTCTTGGCATGAAGCGTGGGGCAGATTCCGCAGCCGGTGCACGAGGTACGGGTACAGTCGGGCGTCGTGACGCCCTCCAACGAGCGGCGGTATTCGCGCTCGAGGAAGCCGCGCGAGCAGCCGGGGCTCACGTGCTCCCAGGGCAGGCGCCAGTCCAGTTCGTAGGGCAGGTGCACGAGCTCGTTGAGATCGATGCCGTTTTTGGCCGCAGCCGACTTCCAGTTGTCGAGCGAAAAATGCTCCACCCAGGCGTCAAAACGCGAACCGGCACGCCAGGCATCGATGATGACAGGCGTCATGTCACGGCCGGCGCGGGACAGCGCGGCCTCGACGAGCGAGGTCTCGGCATCGTGGTAGTGAACGCGGACCGCACGGTTACGAACGCTCGTAATGAGCAGCTTTTGGCGACGCTTGACGTCATCGTAATCGAGCTGCGGGCACCATTGGAACGGCGTGGCGGCCTTGGGGATAAACACCGACACCGAGATGGACACCGAGATGGAGCCGCGACGCGCCTTGGGAACCACGGAGCGGCCGAGCTCGAGCACATGGTCGGCCAGGTTGGCGATGGCCACGATATCCTCGTCGCGCTCGCCGGGAAGGCCCATCATAAAGTAGAGCTTCATGCGGTTCCAACCAGCCTCGAAGGCCGCCTTGGCCGCACGGTCCAAGTCCTCCTCGGTCACGTTCTTGTTGATGATGTCGCGCATGCGCTGACTGCCGGCTTCGGGGGCAAACGTCAGGCCGCCCTTCTTTTCGCCGGCGACCGACTCGGCCATATCCACGCCAAACGAATCCAGGCGCTGCGAGGGAATGGACACGCGAATGCCCGTATCTTCCAGACGGCGGTTAAGGCGACCGAGCACATCGCGGATGCAGGAGTGATCGGTGGTCGAAAGCGAGGTAAGCGACACCTCGTCATAGCCGGTCTTTTCCAGGCCCTGGATCACCGAGGACACAATCTGGTCGGCCGAGCGCTCGCGCACCGGGCGATAGGTCATGCCGGCCTGGCAAAAACGGCAGCCGCGGGCACAACCGCGCAGAATCTCGATCGACAGGCGGTCGTGAACGAGCTGCGCGTAGGGCACGCACGACTGCGACAACGGATTGGTAGCGCCAAAGTCCTCAACGACGCGCTTGTAGACCACCGGTGGGACGTCCTTGCCTTCGCGCGGCACGGTGTAGCCATGCGGCGAGCAGGGCTCGTCATGGCGCACCTCGTAGAGCGACGGCACATAGGTGCCACCGACCGTCGCGAGCTGCTCGACAATCTGAGCGCGCGAGACGCCCTCGTCGCGCAAGCGGCGATGCAGCTGGCAAACCTCGAGCAGCGACTCCTCGCCCTCGCCAATGAGGATGGCATCGAAGAAGGCTGCATACGGCTCGGGGTTATAGACCGAGGGACCACCGGCAATGATGATGGGGTCGTCCTCGGTGCGGTCGGCCGCCAGCAGCGGAATGCCGGCTAGATCGAGGGCCTCGAGAAAGTTTGTCACGGCCATCTCATGCGGCACGTGCATGCCGACGATATCGAACGAGGCCACGGGTGCTGCGCCCTCGAGCGACAGCAGCGGGATACCAGCCTCGCGCATGGCATCGCCCATATCGGGCCACGGCACATAGCCGCGCTCGCAGGAAATGCCCTCGGCCTGATTGAGGATGTTGTACAGGATGGCAATACCCTGGTTGGGCAGGCCAACCTCGTACACATCCGGGTAAATCATGCAGCAACGATAGTCGGCATCGGCCTTGGAGAGCGTGCCCCACTCATGGTCGATATAGCGACTCGGCTTCTCGACCTTGGCGAGCAACGGCTCAATTAAATGAAAACAATCTTGGTATGCAACGCGCAACGGAAAACCCCTAAGCTGCGAGATCGGATGCGTCCTGGTAGGACGCCATAGGACGGGTAGCGCCCGCGACCGTGGTCACCAGATCGCGAACGCGGGAGAACGTGGCAGTGACCGCCTCGTTGGCACGGCTGTAGTCGACATCGCGCTCGTAGAGCGAAACAAGCGCACGGCCCATGCCATAGGTGCCCGCGGCAGCAGTGAGCGCCTTGACGGCAAACCCAATATGCGGCGTCTGCTTGACGAGCGCGCGGGTGACCGCGCGGATCACAAGACCGCCGGCAAGCACGCCCGCGACCTCGTAGCCGCGCTCGGGCTTAATACCGCGTCCAAAGATGGCCGCGAGCTCAAAGAGCATGCCCACCTGCGCCAGCGCCATAACGGGATAATCGGCGCCCGGCAAAAACACCAGCGCACCGGTCGCCATATTGGTGAGCGCGCACGAGGTGATGATACGATTGGCCGCCGCGATGCG
>URWZ01000170.1 GCA_900551625.1 uncultured Collinsella sp. | reverse complement strand
GCGTATGGCGATGCGCTTTGGCGATGTTGCCATTACCGAGGCCGGCTTCGGTGCCGATCTGGGTGCCGAGAAGTTCCTCGACATCAAGTGCCGCATGACGGGCGTTCGCCCCAGCGCCGTCGTGATTGTCGCGACCGCCCGTGCGCTTAAGTACAACGGCGGTGTTGCCAAGGCCGACCTCAACGAGGAGAACCTCGAGGCCCTCAAGGCCGGCATGCCCAACCTGCTGCGCCACGTCGACAACATTCAGAATGTCTACGGTTTGCCCTGCGTGGTCGCCATCAACCGCTTCCCGACGGACACCGAGGCAGAGCTTGCGCTCATCGAGTCCGAGTGCCAGAAGCTCGGCGTCAGCGTTAAGCTTTCCGAGGTCTGGGCCAAGGGCGGCGAGGGTGCGCTCGATTTGGCCGACGAGGTCATGCGTCTGATCGAGCAGCCGAGCGAGCTCAAGTTTGCCTACGAAGACGGCGCCGATGTTGCCGATGCCCTCGAGGCCGTCGCCACCAAGGTTTACCGCGCCGATGGTGTCGACTTTACGCCGGCTGCCAAGCGCCAGCTCGCCGAGCTGCGCGAGAACGGCTTTGGTAACCTGCCGGTGTGCGTCGCCAAGACGCAGTACAGCTTTAGCGATAACGCCAAGGCTCTGGGCGCTCCCGAGGGCTTCCGCATCACCGTGCGCGAGCTCAAGGTTTCCGCCGGCGCCCACTTTGTGGTCGCGTTGACCGGCAGCGTTCTGACCATGCCGGGCCTGCCCAAGGTGCCCGCGGCCGAGAACATCGACGTCGACAACGACGGCAACATCACCGGCCTGTTCTAAGCCTGCCGCTCATAGCCGCTTGCCCGCCCCGCCGCGCCCCCATGGCCTGGCGGGGCTTTTTGATCCTTAGGCACGCGCATGTCTTGTAGATACCGACGGCCTTTGCCCATCATAGGCTTTTGCGCGGGTAGAATGCATGGATAACTTGATGCTTACAGGCGACGGAAAGGAAACGCTGCATGGACCAGGACAAGACGACCGTGATGGGCGGATATGGTTCCGCGCAGGCTGACGATAGCGCCGATGCGACCCGCGTTGTTCCCAACCCCGGTTATACCGACCCCGCCGCGACGCAGGCGTCCGCCGAACCCACACGAGTTATGGGCTATGGCGATACACTGCGGGATCCGTTTGATTATGCACCGCAGGATCCGTATGGCAATGCGGCGCCGGACCCGTATGGCAATGCGGCGGCAGGCGCTTATAACAACCTGCCGCAAAATCCCATTCCGCAGCCTCAGCAAACGACGTATATGCCGCGCACGGCACAGTCCCAGCCTCGTTATGAGTCGTGCGATCCGTATGCGCGCCAGCCCCATCGCGAGTATCCCAAATCGATTCCGCAGTATGGTGAGGACGAGGAAGAGGCGCCGTCGCGTTCGTCGAGTGTGATCAAGAAGATCCTCATTGTGCTGGCGGTCTTCTTTGCCCTCTCGATTGTGTTTGCCATCGTGTCGGGCATGCTCAACAGGCGAGGGAGTTCAACGGCCGATACCACTGCCGAGCAAACCGAGTCCGCCTCGTCTAGCACCGTCGATCTGAGCGATATCCCGGGGCAGTACTGGTCCAACGCCAAGAAGCTCCTCAAGTCGCGCGGAGCCGATCTTTCGAATGCTGTGATTCTGACTGACGACGGCTCGACGCCTGTTGTCGATGCCAACTGGGTTGTTACTTCTGCCTACTATAACGACAACGGTAACCTCGAAATTCAACTCACGCACAAGAACAGTTCGGGCAACTCGTCTGACGGCCAAAGCGGCACCGATAATTCGAGCTCCAACACGCTGGAGGACCTGAGCAATAAGGCGCAGGAATTGGGAGACAAGGCGCAAGAGCTGGGCGATACGGCACAAAACCTGGGCGATACCGCGCAGAACTTGGGAGACATGGCGACGGATGCCTGGAACGCCCTACAAAACGGCATTTCGGGCGCACAGGGAAACTAGCGGCCGAGCGGCTAGAGCCTTAGCGGTGCAAACAAAAACGGGACGCAGGATCGCGTGACCGGGCGCATAGGCGCGCTGGTCGGCGGTCCTGCGTCCCGTTTTGCTGTCGATTACAGCTGCTCTGCCGGACGCTCGGGCGAGCTAAAGCCGGAGTCAAACGTGACGACGCATGATGCATCGGGCCTGCGCTCGTGCACGATGCGCGTGACGAGCCCCAGCAGCTCCTCGTCGGATATGTCAAAGCCGTCGGGACGCACCAGGTCAAACGAAACAAAGCCGTCGTGCTCGTGCAAGTCGTGGATGGAAAGCGCGGGGTCGATCTGCGCTACGCCGCGCTTGACCCAGCCGCGCAAGTCATCGCCGGTTGTTGCAATGGGGTCGCAGTGCAACGTGATGGCGATGCCCATCTGGCGTTTGATGTCGTGTTCGATGGTGTCCAGAATCTCGTGGTGCTCAAAGGCATCGCCCTCGCCGGGCATTTCCACGTGTGCGCTGGCAAACTGACGGCCGGGGCCGTAGTCGTGCACCATGAGGTCGTGCGTGCCCAGGACCTGGGGGTACGACATGATCCTGTCGCGGATTTCCTGGACGAGCTTGGGGTCGGGCGCTTGTCCCAGCAGCGGGCTGATGGCGTCGCGCACCAGGCCCATGCCGCTGATGCAGATGAAGATGCCCACGCCCAGGCCCGCCCAGCCATCGAGGTCAAAGCCGGTCGTCTGCGAAATAAGCGCCGCTACCAAGACCGAGCCCGAGGTGATGACGTCGTTTTTGGAGTCCTGCGCCGTGGCGATGAGCGTTTCGGAGTCGATGCGATCGCCCAGCGTGCGGTTGAACGCGGCCATCCAGAGCTTAACGAGCATGGACGTAGCCAGTGCCGCAAGGGAAACGAGCGTGTAGGCGGTGGGGGAGGGCTTGATGATCTTGGTAACGGACTCGAGCACCAGGTTGATGCCGACGGCACAAACGAGGACGGCGACAAACAGGCCGGCGAGGTATTCGTAGCGGCCGTGGCCATAGGGGTGCCCCTCGTCGGCCGGGCGGCTGGCAAGGCGAAATCCGAGCAGGCTCACGATGTTGCTCGAGGCATCGGAGAGGTTGTTGAAAGCGTCGGCGATGAGGGAGACGGAACCGGCGAGCAGGCCCGCGATGCCCTTGGCTAGGCACAGGGTAATGTTGAGGCCAATGCAGATGAGGCTTGCGGCAAAGCCCGCGTTGGTGCGGCAAGCCGTATCGACCGGCTCGTCCTCGCTGCCGGGAACAAGCGTATGTACCAGCCGATTTACAAATAGCATGGCGTATCTCCTCGCATCCTTGTTTAAGGGGATAGTGTAGCTCGCATGAGCGCACCGTGCGCCGATGCTTTGAAAATGCAGCAATGGTCTGCTCGAGCTAACGAGCGGCCCTTCTTGTCCGACCGGGTGCTCCATTTTGGGCCACATGGGTATGGGCATGTGCCTGCCTGCCCGACATACTTAATGTTGACAGCCCCTGTGCAAAGGAGGACGTTTCTATGGACGAGATGTTTGCCATTAAATGCCAAAACTGCGGCGGTCCTATGTACTCACACCAGGCTAAACGCAGCTTTGAGTGCGCCTATTGCGGCACGGTCATCCCGTGGCAGGCCGATGCGGGGGAGCCCAAGAGCGCCCTGGGCATTCGTCATGCGCCGCTGACGGTTGTCGATGGACTGCTTAAGCTCACCCATGTGTCGCAGCTCGAGCGTCCGGTGGACCCCGACTGGTATTTCTTTAATGCGTACTGGCGCAACCAGTCGGTTCTGGAGCATCTGCTGTGGGAGGACCGCGGCACGGCGCAGGAGTTCCAAGAAGCCACGCACGTGAGCATTCCCTGCCCCTTCTGCGGCGCGTCTTTTGAGACAGGCGTCATCTATCACAGCCGCGGGCGTGATGTGACGGCAGAGCGGGCGATACGGGAGCATATGCAGGAAGTCCACTCCGGCACATTCTGGCCCATGCTGGAGCTGGATAAGAC
>URWZ01000169.1 GCA_900551625.1 uncultured Collinsella sp. | reverse complement strand
GGCAGCGTCAGATGTGTATAAGAGACAGGATATCGGCATCTCGAGCTCGGTCAAATCCCACGAGCTCAATTTGATACGAGACGTCTTCCATTTTATGGAGTATCCGGTTATTCAGGAGATTCTCACCGTCGAATTCCTCGGTTTTGCCTCCGTCCGAGGTTACGGCATACAGGTGCAGTTTTGCGGTGGTCGCAGGGTCGGCGACCGTGAGGTTGTCGATTTGGTTGGCCGTGCCCTTTGCCCCAAGCAAGGTGAGCAAGGTGGGGGCTACGACCTCGCCCGATGGCAGAAAAACAACTTCGACGGTTTTAGGGAATGCGATAATGGCTGCTTTGCGGACGGGCTTATCGGCAGCGGTGACCTCAATGCTCGCGGCGTCGACGGTTTCCGTGCGGTCGAGCGCGACCATCATGCAACAATTGCCCTCGTCGATGTCTGCCGGCATGGGACACCCCAAGTTTTCGCCAGCTTGCGTGCCGCCCACTGCGGTGGCTGTTTCGCTTGGCTCGCTGAAAGTGGCTGAAGGACCGCTCGATGGCGGTGTTATGCCGCCTGGTGCGCCATTGTCCCCAGGCGCTATTTCACCGCTGCTCTCGCTGGAGTCGCTTGCGATGTCACCTGTCGAGGGGGCGAGTCCGACCGCTCCTACTCCGCTCCATTCCATCTCGAGGAGCGCCGGATCGACAAGGACGTGATGCACATCTTGCGTTTCGGTACTGATATCGACAGGACCGGGATCTGCCCCTCGCGTCAGGCTGAGCGATCCGGTCCGCTGTTTGCCCCGAATCTCCTGGCTTTCTGTGCCGCTCGCGTAGAACATTAGAGCGATCTCGCCATTTGCCGTGGCGTCGGTGCCCGCCTTGGTCATTTTCAGCGATGCGGTGAATGAGATAGCGGGCTGCGTGCCATCGGCGCTCGAGGGGACGCAGCCCAGGCATACACCCCCTCCGTTTTCGAAAAACGTGCTGTCGAAGGCGACTGTTGCCCCGTCCGCCGAGTCATCGGACAGGGTGATGTCGAGGCACAGCTCCACGTCGCAGGAATCGCCATCGGCATCAGTTGCAGCTGCGCGCCATGTGCAGATAACGCATCCCGTTAGGGGGCCGTCCGCTGTGCTCGAGTGCTCGGTATCCACGACTATCGAGCTGTTCGTGCAGCGACGGAGGCACCCCGAGGCCGAAATGCTTGCCTGCGCAAGCGAGAAGCGTTGGCGCGCGATGGTGCTCATCTGGTTTGTGGCGAGACAGTTGACGGCAGGTAAGGGGGCGTCCACGGCGGGTGTCGCTAGAGCGGCAACGGGCATGCCGGTGGCAAGCGCACTACAGAGCGCGGCAACGGGCAAAAGGTTCTTTGATGCCATGGGTTCTCCTTACCTATGCTGGACGGTCTCGATTCGTGTGGCTACCGGCTGCGTTTGATGTGCAGGCCAAGGCCGATGGCGCTAGCGCCTGCCGTGGCGATTCCTGCTGCCAGGAGGTGTCGCGTGTCGCCCGTTTGCGCGAGGGGTTCATGTTGGCCACTGCGTTCGAGTTCCGATAGATCGACAGTTACCTGCGTGGCAGCCTGCGCCTGCTCTTGTTGGGCAAAGGCGGCGATCGGGGCAAACGTTGCAACGCCGATGATGACGGCAAGGACAATTGCCTTAGGCCGTGTGCGCACCGGGCTCGACCGTCCACGTAATGGTTGCGACCTGGTCGCCCGTGCCGGTCACATGGAAGATGTCTCGCGTGACGCGGGCGACAGCGCCGCTCGTCTTAAGCTTAATCTTGTCCGTACCATCGGCGATGCCCTGGTAGCCCATGTCGAAGGATGCATTTTTGGAAAGGTCGAGGCCCGCTTCCTGCGTCGCGGCGTGGGCGTCTTGGAGTGCCTTGTCTGGGCCGACCTTAAAATCGATGGAGTTCTGGGCGGTCCCCGTCTTGGCGTCGGCGACGATGCTCCAGGACTTCTGGGCGGCAATCTTCATGTTGGTAACGTGGATGCCATAGGCCGAAAGATTGTCGATGGTGGTTGTATTCTCGGAAGGGCCCTGGAGCGTGCCGTCTGCCTTAGCGACGAACGGAATGACGGTCGGGGCTTTGAACTTGATGTTGTCGATTTCGGTCCTGATGGTCACGTTGGTGGTTCCAGTGCGTCCCTCCGCCAGGGCGGTGGTCGGCGCGGCGCCCATTGCGAGTGCGAGCGCCAGCCCTGCGCCCACGACGAGCACCCTGGCCCCATTCAAGTTCCTGGTGATGTCCATAATCGTTCCTTTCTATTCGTCACGGACCGTTTCCGTGAGGGTTAGACGAAAGCGGCACGGGTGCGCATTTTCATAACAGGTGGCAGGTCTAGTCTTCTGTCTGCGCAACTCGCACCTTGACGCGCGTGGGATTGCCATGGACGTCGTAGGTCTTGGCGTCGAGCGCTTGAATCTCGATATACGCCTCGCCTTCTTTGATGTCGCCTGCAGGGCAGGTCTCAACGGTCTTGCCGGTCTCGACCACGCCCGATTCATAGATGGTCTCGTCGTTTTGGATCACGCGGAAACGCTGGGGAAACTTGTTATCCTGGACGTTTTGCACGTTGACGCGCAGCTTGCCGCCTTTTTGTAGCTGGGCGACCGGTGCGACCGAGATCGTCATCATGTTGTCGCGGACGATGGCGTCGAGCTCATCTTGGATTTCCTGACGCGTTTTGCCCTCGGCCGTCGTGACTGAGGCGCCCGCCTCGGGTACGGGCTGCGACTGCCAAGCGTATAGTCCTACGGCGACAAGGGCGCAGATGATGGCCAAGCAGGCAACGATGAGCTTCTTGCGATGCCCCAGGCCTGCAAAGTGGGGTGGCCTCTTCGCGCTCATGCGGCATCCTTGGCGGTATAGACGCGCGCAAAGGTGGACGGGTCCGCTCCAAAGAGCATGTGAAGCATCAGGCGGCGCGAGTAGACGAGCTCTTCGAAGTCGGGAGGGAGCTCGATGTCGTGGGTATGCGCGATGTGGTGGGCGAGCGCCGAGAACGACTCGGGGTCGCAGATCACATCGGTAGTAACGTGGTAGACCGCCGTATCGGGGAATGCCTCTTCGTCGAAAGGCAGGAGATGGGGATCGTCGTCGACTTCGATGGCGATGCCGTACTGGGGCCAGTAATATGCCATGGGAACCTCCCTGTTTTTGGGCCAAACCTTCTATTGGTTTTGGCTGTCGATGCCGACCGTATCAGCCACAACTTGACCAATTTCTGACCAAATGCTTGACGGGTTTACATCGCCGCAGGTGAGAGACGCTAAAAAATATCTCAAGTTTTTTCGAGCGCCAATTGTGTGCGTGGCTGCGATGGAAAGGAGCGCGTTAAATAGAGCGCCTGCCGAGAAAACGCCGCCGCTCGCCGAATTGCGCAAACGTAAAATTCGCCAATTATGGAGACGGTCTCGAACACGTCGACGAAACGATGCGGTAACATCTCCCTGCAAACACTGTAGTTAACTAAAGGGGGAGTTCGCGTGTCTGCAGCCATCAAACCCTTCGGCGACGAGTTCGAAGAATATGGTCGCGATGAATCTCGCACATCGGGCGAGGCGTCGAGCATCTCGTTTCCGACAACGGAGGACGAAGTCCGCGCCATTCTGCGAAAGCTCCATGCCGAGCATGTTCCGATAACGGTCCAGGGTGCTCGGACCGGTCTGGCTGCCGGTGCCGTGCCTCACGGCGGGCATATCCTCAACACTTCTCGTATGAATCGCTACCTGGGTCTCCGCCGCGACGAGCGAGGCCGTTTTCTGCTGCGCGTGGAGCCGGGCGTCGTGCTTTCGGAGTTGCGCAAGCAACTGGGTAAGAAGGCATTGCCGACCGCTGACTGGGATCAGGTATCGCTTGAGGCCTATGAGGAGTTCCAGGCAGCTCCTGAGCAGTTCTTTCCCACCGATCCCACCGAGGCGTCTGCCTGTCTGGGCGGCATGGCGGCATGTAACGCCTCCGGTGCCCGCAGCTACGCCTACGGTCCCTGTCTCTTATACACATCTCC
>URWZ01000168.1 GCA_900551625.1 uncultured Collinsella sp. | reverse complement strand
CGAAACGCAAGAAAGGGCGCGGTCGACCATCGACCCGCCCTCGTGCGCGCCTCCACCCAGGCGAACCCGCTCAAGCAGGCTCGCCAGGTGCAGGACATTCTTTTGCATCACACGATGCCGAGCCCTCGCGGGCTCGTAACGCTGCTCGACCGCAAGCCAGCTAGGCAGCTCGGCTATTGCCATGAGCACCGCTTTCCTTGACCGTCAGCGAGACCAGGCGGAATACGATAGTGAGCACCGCCACGCCAATCACGCCCGAAAGAATATACATCGCGGCCTGGCCGGCAAAGCCAAGGCCCTGCTCCTCGGAATAGGCCTGCAGATAATCGCCCGTGGGCAGGGCATCGGCAAAGGTCGGGGTATCGAGGCCGACCGAAGCCTGCAGGCTGTCGTCGCCAGCCTCCTGGACGGCGGTCGCGGCGCCCTCAGCATCCCACTCTCCCCATGCGTCACCGGTGGCAAGCAAGCCGAGCGGCGTGGCCACGACAAGCACGGCGACCAGGATCAGCGTGGGGACCAGCGAGGTCTTCTTGGCAGCAGCGCCCTCGGCAGCAAGCTGGCCATCGACGGCCTCGGGCCCGACGATAAAGCTCGGCGCCGTCTTCTTAATGAAACCGTAGATGGCGGCCGTCGCCACGCCCTCGACCACACCGGCTACCAGCATGTGCGGGATCAGCATGGCCGGAATGGAAACAGACAGCGGGAAGGGGCAGTACAGCGGAGCACCCGAGGCGTTGGTGAAGAGCATCGGCTGAATACCAAACTCGATTGCCGCGCACAGGGCCGCCAGGCACAGGCCGACCCAGCCGCTTACGATGGCCGAAACCGAGATGCCCCAGCTCTTGTCGTGCAAACGGCTGTTGAGCGCACGGAACACGATAGCAGCGGCAAACGGCAGCACGAAGGCCATGTTAAAGCAGTTGGCGCCAAAGGACAGGATGCCGCCGTCGCCAAACAGCAGCGCCTGCAGCGCCAGCGCGACCGAGACGGCAATGGCAGCAGCCTCGGGGCCTAGCAGCAGCGCGATGAGCGCGCCACCAACGGCGTGACCAGTGGTACCGCCGGGCAGCGGCACGTTGAACATCATGAGCAAGAAGGAGAATGCGGCGCAGATGCCCAGGAACGCCATGTGCTCGCGATCGAGCGTGGCGCGCACCTTCTTGATGCAGTGAACCCAAACGGGCACCATCGCCACTGCCATGACGGCATCGGTCTGCGGGGACAGATAATTATCTGGAATGTGCATGTACGCCTCCCGGTTGTCGGCGCACGGAATTGCAACGCCGCCTGAATCACCTTGTCAGTGTTACGTATTGTCAGATTCGTAACACGCCGCGGGCTATCATAGCAAAACGGCGCGCTGCCGACAAAGCAGCACGCCGTTATGTAATGCGCGTGTCATATATGCAGGCTCAGCAGTGCCTTATACCGAGCATAGCGGTCACGTAGGACTCGGCGGCAGCCACCGCTGGCCTATACCCAGCGCAGGACCTAGCCGCGGACCTCGCCGTTTACGCCCTTGCACACCTTGGTGACGATCTTCTGGTGCGCTTTTTCGACCTCTTCGCTGGTGAGCGTGTGGTCGTCGGAGCGATACGTAAGCGCAAAGGCCATGGACTTCTTGCCCACGCCCACGCGGACCGGATCGCGATAGACGTCGAACAGACGCACACCCTCGAGCAACTTGCCGCCGGCGCTGGTAATGCGGCGCTCAAGGTCCTCGCAGGTCACGGAGTTATCGACCACGATAGCAAGGTCGTGCTCAACGGCAGGGTACTGCGAGAACTCGCGGTAGTTCTCCTGGTTGCGGGCGCCCTTGATCAGCTTGTCCAGATCGAGCTCAAAGGCAACGACGACCTCATCGATGCCCATCGCCTCGCGCGCCTCGGGGTGAATCTCGCCGACCCAGCCCAGCACGGTGCCGCCGGACAGAACCTCGGCCGCACGACCCGGCTGCAAGAAAGCGTAGCCCTCGCCCTCGACGGGACGGAAGCGGACCTTCTCGATGCGCAACTGGGCAAGCAGCTCCTCGACAATGCCCTTGCCAAAGAAGAAGCGCAGCTTGCGGTACTTCATGCTCCAGGACTGCTCGCTCCACTGGCCCGAGAGCACACCCGCCACGGACTTGGTCTCCTTGGGCAGGCTGGCGTTCTCGCGACCGTGGAACAGGCTGCCGACCTCGTACAGGTGCACGTTGGGCGTACCGTGCGCCTCGTTGTAGGCCACGGACTGCAGCAGGCCCGGCAGCAGCGAACGACGCATCTCGGTCTGCTCGGCCACCAGCGGGTTCATGAGCACGACGGGGCAGCCGCGGCCCTCGGTGGACATACCGATCTTCTCCAGGTCGCCCGGGGCGGCAAAGCCAAAGGTCGTGGTCTCGTTGAGGCCACAGGCGCGCAGGATCTCGCCGACCTTGCGGGTGAGCTTCTGCTCGCGGGTCAAGCCGCCGATATGGTTCTTGGCAGCCGGGATGGTCGCCGTCACACGGCCCATGCCCCACAGGCGCAGGACCTCCTCGATCAGATCGATCTCGCGCGGCAGGTCGGGGCGGAAACTCGGCGGAGTGACCATAAAGTCCTCGCCGTCGCGCTCGACGGTGCAGCCCAGGCGGGTGAGCGAGCGCTCGATAAAGTCGGGCTCGATGTCGGCGCCGCAGATGGCATGTACGCGGGCCAGACGCAGCTTAATGCTGTCGATGGTTTTGGGCGCGGGGAAAACGTCGACGTAGCCGGGAGCGACCTCGCCGCCGGCGATCTCCTCGATGAGCGCGCACGTGACGTTGGCGACATCCACGCAACCGGTCTCATCGACCTGGCGTTCAAAGCGAATGGAGGCGTCGGAGATCAGCGACAGGTCGCGGCTGGTGTGCGAGGTGCGACCGGCGTTGAAGCAGGCACTCTCGACCATCACATCGACGGTGTCGTCCTCGATCTCGGAATCCATGCCGCCCATAACGCCGGCCAGCGCCACGGGACGCTCGCCGTCGGTGATGAGGCCCATGCCGGCGTCGAGCGTGCGCTCCTCGCCGTCGAGGGTCGTAAACTTCTCGTCCTGCTGGGCGGCGCGAACCACCACGCGACGATGGCCATCGCGCTCGGCAAAGGTGTCCAGGTCAAAGGCGTGCAGCGGCTGACCGGTGAGCATCATCACATAGTTGGTGATGTCGACGATGTTGTTGTGCGGGCGCACGCCCAGGGCGTTAAGGCGCTTGACCATCCAGTCGGGCGAGGGGCCGACCTTCACGTTGCGCACGATGCGGGCGACATAGCGGTCGCACAGGCCCTCGTCGGCGATCTCGACGGAAAGCTCGTCGTCGGTCGCGCGGCCGGTCTCGGCCTTGATGGCGGGCAGCTCAACGTGGAAATCGCGGTCGAAGATGGCGCCGGTCTCGCGGGCCATGCCGATCATGGACAGGCAGTCGGGGCGGTTGGGCGTGATCTCGCAGTCAAGCACAGTGTCACTCGAGCCCACGTACTCGGCAAACGGCATGCCGCAGGGCGTGTCCTCGGGCAGAATCATGATGCCGGAGTGGTCGCCGCCCAGGCCGAGTTCGCGCGCGGAGCAGTTCATGCCCATGGACACGACGCCGCGAAGCTTGCTCTTCTTGATCTTGACGTCGCCGGGAAGCACAGCGCCGATCATTGCCGTGACGATGTGGTCGCCAGCCTCGAAGTTCTGCGCGCCGCAGACGATCTGCAGCGGAGCGGGGTTGCCGTCGGCGTCGAGATTCTTGTCGCCCACATCGACCGAGCACACATACATGTGGTCGCTATCGGGGTGCGGGGTCTTGGTGAGCACCTTGGCGGTCACCACGTGGTCGAAGGACTCGCCCACGGTGTCGATTGCCTCGACCTCGGTGCCGGTACGGATATATTCGTCCGAAAGGGTCTTGGGATCCTCCGGAATATCGATCATGGTCTTGAGCCAGTCGTAAGAAACACGCATCTAGCTCTCCTTTCATACCTGTCTCTTATACACATCTGACGCTGCCGACGATATGCAGTGTGTAGA
>URWZ01000167.1 GCA_900551625.1 uncultured Collinsella sp. | reverse complement strand
CCCTACAAAATGTCGCTTGACCGCAAACAGTCTCGTTAAATCGTTTCAATTGAAAGTTCCGCGCTTCTCGCTACGAAAACTGAGCCGTTCGCCGAATATTCCGTGCATTTCGCGGTATTATAGGGGCTGCATGTCATGTCCCATTCGAAGGGTCGCCCGGCAATCGCCAGCCACGACCCCCAGACGGGACGCCAACACGATAGAGAGGAGAGGCATGCAGTACTCACAGGAAGTGGAGAACATGTGCCCCGTTGCCAAGGGTGCATACCACGGCCCCGCACCCATCCCCGAGGAGGGCAAGTGGGTCCAGGCTAAGGAGATTTCCGACATCTCCGGTCTTACGCACGGTGTGGGTTGGTGCGCACCTCAGCAGGGCGCCTGCAAGCTCACGCTGAACGTCAAGGACGGCATCATCGAGGAGGCCCTCGTTGAGACCATCGGCTGCTCGGGCATGACCCACTCTGCCGCCATGGCTTCCGAGATCCTTCCCGGCAAGACCATCCTCGAGGCCCTCAACACCGACCTCGTCTGCGACGCCATCAACGTTGCTATGCGCGAGATCTTCCTGCAGATCGTTTACGGCCGCAGCCAGACCGCGTTCTCCGAGGGCGGCCTGCCCGTGGGCGCCTCCCTCGACGACCTCGGCAAGGGCCTTCGCTCCCAGGTCGGCACCATGTTCGGCACCAAGGCCAAGGGCGCTCGTTACCTCGAGCTCGCTCAGGGCTACGTCACCCGCATGGCTCTCAACGACAAGAACGAGATCATCGCGTTCGAGTTCCTGAACCTCGGTAAGTTCACCGACGCCGTCAAGGCTGGCAAGACCCCCGAGGAGGCCATCGCTGGCGCTATGGGCCACTATGGTCAGTGGGAGAACGCTGCCAAGTACATCGACCCGCGCACCGACGAGGAGACCCACTCCGTCGCCAGCGTGTTCCCGGTTCACGAGTAGAAAGGGAGGGAAATAACTATGACTGTTACGTTCGAAGGTTACGAGCGCCGCGCTGACAAGATCAACAAGTGCCTCGCCGACAACGGCATCGCCTCCCTCGAGGAAGCTCTGCAGATCTGCACCGACAAGGGCTTCAACCCGCGTGAGATCGTCAACAACACCCAGTCCATCGCCTTCCAGAATGCCGAGTGGGCCTACACCCTCGGTTGCGCTCTCGCTGTCAAGCGTGGCGCCAAGACTGCTTCTGAGGCTGCCGCCATCATCGGCGAGGGCATCCAGGCTTTCACCGTTCCCGGCTCCGTCGCCGAGGACCGCAAGGTCGGTCTGGGCCACGGCAACCTGGGCGCTATGCTGCTCTCCGACGACACCGAGTGCTTCGCCTTCCTGGCTGGCCATGAGTCCTTCGCTGCCGCCGAGGGCGCTATCGGCCTGGCTCTGAACGCCAACAAGGCTCGTAAGAAGCCGCTGCGCGTTATCCTCAACGGTCTGGGCAAGGACGCCGCTCAGATTATCGCCCGCATCAACGGCTTCACCTACGTGAAGACCCAGTTCGACTACTTCACGGGCGAGCTCAAGGTCGTCGAGACCATCCCCTACTCCGATGGTCCCCGCGCCGCCGTTAACTGCTACGGCGCCGACGACGTCCGCGAGGGCGTTGCCATCATGTGGCACGAGAACGTCGACATCTCGATCACCGGCAACTCCACCAACCCGACGCGCTTCCAGCACCCCGTCGCTGGCACCTACAAGAAGGAGCGCCTCGAGGCTGGCAAGAAGTACTTCTCCGTCGCTTCTGGTGGCGGCACTGGCCGTACCCTGCACCCGGACAACATGGGCGCCGGCCCTGCCTCTTACGGCATGACCGACACCATGGGCCGCATGCACTCCGACGCCCAGTTCGCCGGTTCTTCCTCCGTGCCTGCGCACGTCGACATGATGGGTCTCATCGGCATGGGCAACAACCCCATGGTCGGTGCCACCGTCGCCTGCGCTGTCGCCGTCGAGGAGGCCCTCAAGGCCTAATCGCGCCCGCGCGATGCTCGTATAGTTGAGCTTTAGAGCCGCTACCCACCCGGGTAGCGGCTCTTTTTTGTCGCCGCAAAGCGTTCAAGAGCCGATATATCAGTTCTGATGGAACGTAAGGCGTGATGGGAAGGAGCCGCCAAGCGACCCTAACGTCCACACGCCATATTTGCCCTTTACCGATTTATCCAATCTTTGCGATACCTTTGCCAATCTCCCGTGCGACAATGCGCGAACGAGAAAGGAATCCTATGGAATCAACTGATGTACTGGTAATCGGATCGGGCATCGCGGGCCTTTGCGCCGCCATAGAAGCAGCACGCGCGGGCGCGACCGTTGCCATCGCATGCGCTGGCAAGACCATGAGCGGATCGAGCTTCTTCCCGGGCACCTGGGGCCTCGGGCTTATTGGTCCCGTCGACAAAGACGACGAACAAGACCTTATCGACACCATCCAAACCGTCGGTGGCGGCGTTGCCGACCCCGAACTCGTCCAGACGTTCGTCCACGGCATTCCCCAAGCGATTGACTGGCTCGAACAGGATCTGGGCGTAGAACTCCAGCGTCCGCAAAGCGCCGAAAGCGCCCAGCAAAAGCAATTTATCCCCTGCTTCGACCACAAGACGAGAATGTGGCGCGGCCTCACCCGCAAACCCCTCGAAGACGCGTGTACGGCCCAGATCGACTCGCTCGGCATACGCCTGCTCCCCCGCCACGAGCTTATCGATCTTGTTGAGGATACGAACGGAAAAATTGTCGGCGCCGTGCTCTTCAACCAAACGGACGAGCGCATTGTGACCTTTACAGCCAAGGCCACTATCATCGCCGCCGGCGGTACCGGCGGTCTATTCGAGCGCAGCCTCACTTCCGCCGACGTGCTCAGCTCATCACAAGCCATCGCGCGGTCGCACGGTGCGTCCCTTACTAATATAGAGTTCATGCAGATGATGCCCGGCTTCATTGAGCCTAAGCGCAACCTTGTCTTTAACGAGAAGACCTGGCGCTACGTCAAGTTCGACCAGCCGGTCGATATCGCCGACGTCAAGCTGGACGATTTGCTTGAACAGCGCTCCGGATATGGTCCCTTCACTTCACGCCTGGCTTCCCGCGCCATCGATCTTGCCATCGATCAAGCGGGTGCCGAAGGCCTGGCGCTCCACTACGACTTCCCGCGAGAGAATGTCCCCGAGTTCGTGCAGACATTTGCCACTTGGCTACAAGACGAGCATGGTATCGCTCCGAGCGACGAGATACGTGTGGCGATGTATGCCCACGCCGCTAACGGCGGTATCAAGATCGACAGGACCGCGTACACGGGCGTTGAGGGCCTCTACGCCTGTGGCGAGGCAACAGGCGGCATGCACGGCGCCGACCGCATCGGAGGGCTGTCGAGCGCCAATGGCATCGTATTCGGGCGTATCGCGGGCGCATCGGCGGCTCGAGCAGCACTGGACGCTCCCGAGGCTGACGCACCGGTGGATGTCGCCCTCCCCGAGCATGGCATCGCTACAGCAGTCGCCGAGCGCCTAACCCGCTGCCTCAAACACACAATGAGCGCCTACTGCATGATCAACAGGACCGATGCGGGTCTATCCAAGGCGCTGCAGGAGCTTGAAAGCCTGCAAGATGAAGCCACGACTCTAAATAAGCCGCGTGCCAACGACAGCGAAATCGCTGCCCTCGCGCGCCTACAGTCGCAAATTCAGCTGGCTGCGGAGATGGTCAAAGCCATGCGCAAACGAACCGAAAGCCTAGGTTCGCACTATCGAGCAGACTGAATCGATTCACACTTTGAGTTTGATCACAATTTCTCAACATGCATCGAGCCCCGTAAGTATGATTCCCCCAAGGAGAACACGCTTACGGGGCTTGAGCCGTGTTTTCCCTAAGGGAATCACGGTGCAGACAGCTCAGCTCCGCGCCCTTTCGGGTTCGACCCCATGTGAGGTCAACGAAAAAAGCGACCAGCCGAAGCCAGTCGCTTTAACATGCTTTGGTGGGCCGTCAGGGGTTCGAACCCTGGACCTTGGGATTAAGAGTCCCCTGCTCTACCAACTGAGCTAACGA
>URWZ01000166.1 GCA_900551625.1 uncultured Collinsella sp. | reverse complement strand
TCGGCAGCGTCAGATGTGTATAAGAGACAGGCAAAAGCCGTTTCCTTGTCGGTGCGGTCGAGAATCCAGCGGGCAAGCGTCTCGAGCAGATACGTCTTATCGGTAGCCGCCACCGCGCCGAGCATGGGCGTGGACTCCTGGATAAAAGGCACCTCGACAGCGGACTCGGCCAGCACGCACACGGGGGCGCCGGCAATCACGAGTTCCTGCACGGCGCTCTCAAGGCGGTCAGACCCGCACGAAAGCACCAGCACCACATCGGTATCGGTCTTGGGGACGATACGGTCCTCACCCAGGCGCTCAACGCGCACAATGCCCGACGTCGTCTGCGGCACGAAGGCATCGCGCACCGTCTCGACCAAAAAACGCGAGGCAGACGAATCGAGGTAGACGGACACGCGAACCGGCGTGTCGGAATCCTTCTTGGTGGTCGCGCCCATCTTAAAGACGCGGGTCAGCTTGTCCACGGGAATCTTCATAGCAAACCCCTCCAGCGGTTACGCGGCGCCCGAACGATGCCGCCATATGGATTGTACGATACCCACCGTCAGCAACTGAATCATCATCGAGGACGAACCAAAACTAATAAATGGCAGCGGAATACCGGTAATCGGCATCATGCCAATGCACATGCCGATGTTCTCGAAGGTTTGGAACGCCCACATGCCGACGATACCCACGCACGATAGGCGCAAGAACAGCGACTCGCACTTAAAGGCAACGCGGATCGTCGAGAAAATCAGCAGCACGTAGAGGCACAGGAGCAAAAAGGAGCCGCAGAAGCCGAACGTCTCGGTCAGGAAGGCGAAGACGAAGTCGGTGTGGAACTCGGGCAGAAAGCCACCGGCAGACTGCGTCGCATGGCCCAGCCCTTTACCGAAAAAGCCACCCGAGCCGACGGCAATGAGCGACTGCTGCAGGTTGTAGGCATCGTCCGAATCGGCATTATCGGGGTCGATAAAGACCGTCAGACGGTTCATCTGATACTGCTTGATGAGCACATAGTGGCCGAGCAACGAATCAAAGACCGAATCGAGCGCCAGGACGAGGGCCACCAGGCCCACGAGCAGGGCCAGGGTCGACAGCACCCATTCGCGGCGTGCACCACTCATACAGATGACGATGGCGCCCGAAACCAGCACGACCAGGCCCGAGCCCAGGTCGCCCATGGCAACGACGGCCAAAAACGGAATGGACAGCATGCCGCAGAGCTTGACGTAGTCGCGAACGGTATCGATGCGGCCGTTATACTGCGATCCAAGCGTAGCAATAAAGAAGATGGTAATGAGCTTGGCAAGCTCAACCGGCTGGAATGTCAAGCCGATACCGGGAATCTTGATCCAGCCCGTCATGCCCAGACCGCCCGTATAGGACAGCCCCGGAATCTTGGGCGAGAAAATCACAATGAGGTCGATGACGAGCAGCGCCGTCGAGAAGTTAGAGATGCCGCGCAGATCGGTACGCCAGACGAGCACCGCAAGCACCGCACCGATGCCGATGCCCAACAGGTGGCGCGAAAATGAGGCGTCGGCCTTAAACTGCGATGCCGACCAAATGATGATGGCACCATAGGCAACGAGTGCCAAGGTTGCCAGCAGCACGCCGATGTGCACCTTCTGGCGAAACGTGCCGCGCGAGGCCGAAAGCTGCTTGTTGACACGGTCCAGGCTGCTGCGGGAACCGGTTTTAGTTGAGCGGAACAGGTCCGCCGGCGAAAAATCCATCGCAACCTCCTATCGAACCGAAGAATCGCCCGTGGCAGAAGATGTGTCGGGCTCGTCATAAATGGCACCGAGGACATCGCGCACGACGTGCAGCGCGGTATCGGAGCCACCACCGCCCTGTTCCAAGACAGTGACAATCACGTACTTGGGCTCATCGGCCGGCGCGTAGGCGCAAAACCACGCGTAATCGTCCTCGCCGCTCTTCTCGCCCGTGCCGGACTTGCCGTAGACCGTGGGGGTCAAGGAGTTAAAGTGTGCGGCGGTCGAAGTCGACGCCGAGTAAATCACATCGTGCATGCCGTTACGGACCAGCGCCAGGTCGGCATCGCTATTGATATGGGCCTCCAGGCGCTTCTTTTTGCCCTTGCCGTTGTACTTGTAGGCATCGCCGTCGCCATCACGCGAGACAGCAGACAAGAACACATGCGGCACATACTGTTTGCCGCCGTTGGCAAGGCCCATGTAGGCACACGCCATCTGCAGCGGAGTCACCAAAATGTCGCCCTGGCCGATAGCGATGTTAGTCATATCGCCGGCATTCCACTTGCGGTCCTCGGCCGAGGCGTCGGTAAAGTAGGACTCTTTCCACTTGGCGTCAGGAATGCGACCCGTGCCCTCGCTTGGCAGATCGATGCCGCAGGTCTTGCCCAGGCCCCAACGGCGAAAGACCTCTTGCAGACCCTCGGGATGCTGGTCGTTGTAGAAAAACGCCTTACCCATATCGTAAAACACGGGGTCGCACGAGTTGGCGATACCGGATTGCAGCGTCATAGTGCCGTGACCGGAATGCAGCCAGCAGTACTTACCCCATGACTTGCCCAGGCCCGTCCAATAGCCCGTGCAGTTCGTGGTCTGGCCTGAGGTATAGGTTCCAAACTCAAGACCGGCCAGCGCCGAGAGCGGCTTGATGGTCGAGGCCGACATGTACTGTCCGCTAATGGCGCGGTTGAGCAGCGGATGCGAACCCTTGTCGTCGTTGAGCTCGGTCCACACGTCGTTGGAAACGCCGCCGATGAACACCGACGGATCAAACTTGGGCTCGCTCGCCATACCCAGAATCTCACCATTGTTGGGATCGAGGCACACCACGGCGCCGTTGCCGGCATCGCTATGACCCGTGGTCTTGGCAAGCTCAATGGCATTCGCCAGAGCCGTCTCGCAGGCCTGTTGAATCTTAAGATCCAGCGTAAGCTTAATGTCAGAACCGGCCTTGGCGGGAACGGCGCCGGCTTGACCGGTCACATTACCCGAGGCGTCAACTTTCACGGTCTGCTCACCACGAATGCCCTGCAGCAGATTTTCGTAGTAAATCTCTACGCCCGCCTGGCCCACAATATCGCCCGATTGATACGAGATCTGGCCAGCCGCGCTATCGCTGCCGTCCGACGACTTCTTGTTCTGCGCCTCGAGCTGCTCGGAGGTAATGGTGCCGGTATAGCCCAAGATATGGCAGGCGGTCTCGCCATACGGGTATTGGCGCTCGGTGCGCTCGGCGATCTTCACGCCGGGAAACTCACCGGCGTGCTCCTGAATGTAGGCGACAGTAGAGCGGCGCACGTCAGTCGCGATCGTATGCAGGCTCTGCGCGCCTTCGGAATTGTCCTGGATGTTGCGCAGCACCGCGATATACGGCATGCCGAGCACGTTGGCAAGATGACGCACCAGTACCTTGTCGTCGGCAAGGTCGCGATAGGCGACGACGGCGAGCGAGGGGCGGTTTTGCACCAGCGCGACGCCGTTGCGGTCCAAGATGCGGCCACGAACGGCAGGCGTGGTAACGGTACGGGTCTGATTGCTCTTGGCCTGCTTGTCGTAGTAGTCCGACGAGACCATCTGCATGCCCCACAGCTTAACGGCAAGCGCGGCAAACATCGCACCCACGCCCGCGGTGAGGATGGAAAAGCGGCCCTTGAAGGCCGTAGCGGCCGTATTGCCCTCGCCCTCGGTGGCGCGCGGGGCCGTTCCGTGCTGCGTGTCGTAGGTAAAGCGGGAGTCGCCGCGGCGCATGATGACCAGCGCGACCACAATGGCCACGACCAGCACGATACCGGCGACAACAACCGTCAACTGGGAAGACATCTACAGGCCTCCCCTATTTGAGCTTATGGGTCTTGGGCTTAAAGCGCATACCCGTCTGACGCCCACCGCGCGCGGAGAACCCATAGCCAGACTGCGGCGCGACGCCGGACATCAAAAACGGAACGGCGACCAGGCCGGTCAGAATCGAAGACGGCAGGGCATGTCCAAAGATCGCCACGACAAAACTCGATTCCAGTCCCATAAACAGCAAGATAATGCTGTAGATCACGTTAATGGCAAGCGCAAAGGCGCCCACCGTGATACCGCGAGCGCTCGGGGTGCCGCCCGTCTGACC
>URWZ01000165.1 GCA_900551625.1 uncultured Collinsella sp. | reverse complement strand
GCAACGAGCCGCTGCTGTGGCCCTCGCGCCTGATTGCCTCGCTCGGCGGCAAGAACGTTAGCGCGACCAAAAACGGTACCATTGACCTGGAACAGGACGTCGACCTGTCCATGCTCTCGGACGCCTTTGACCAAAAGCAGTTCGAAGGGGATCTGGGTGCCGCCATCGACGCATTCAACGAGGGCCGCACGGGTACCTTTGAGGCATCGAGCTCCTACGACGAGAAGGCGGGCAAGTTCACGATCGAGAAGGCCCGCTCCAACGAAAAGCTCAACCGCGAGCATGTCATTAAGTATGCGGAGATCGAGCTCGCGTCGCTCGCCGAGACCGTCGATCTTACGAAGCTCGGAAACGATGCCTACGAGCCGCTCAACGGCACGCTCACCAACGACCAGATCCAGGCCGCATGCGATGCCGCCAACAACTTCCTGGGCGTTAACGTGACCCTTAAGCTCAACGGCAACGATGCCGGCAAGGTCGACGGCAGCTCGGTGCTGCAGTGGATCAGTTTTGCCGACCCCGCGAACCCCACACTCGACACTTCCCAGATCAGCAACTGGGCAGCAGACCTCGCCAATGGCTTTAACACCGTGGGCTCCACTCGTTGGTGGACGCGCGCCGATGGCAAGCAATGTGCCGTCGAAGGCGGTGACTTTGGTTGGTCTATCGATAGCAGCACGCTTGCCAAGCAGGTCGAGGATGCTATTAACAACAAGCAGACCGGCGAGATTGAGATCAATTACTCCCAGAAGGCCGACACCTTTACCGCCAAGGGCGAGCCCGATTGGAAAGCGTATATCGACGTCGACCTGTCCGAGCAGCACGCGCGCTACTATGACGAGAACGGTAATATCGTGTGGGAGGCCAACTTTATTTCCGGCAAACCGGGCGAAGACGCCACCCCCGAGGGCGTGTGGCAGATCAACAGCAACTACGGCGCCACCAAGCTTATCGGCGCCAAGGACCCCAAGACCGGTAAGCCCAAATACGAGAGCCCGGTGAGCTACTGGATGCCGTTTGAGGGCAACATGGTTGGCTTCCACGACGCTACCTGGCAAAACGACAAGAGCTTCGACGATCCCAACTCCTATAAGTGGTGCGGTAGCCACGGCTGCATCAATCTGCGCCTGGCCGATGCCAAGGCGCTCCACGATTGCATCAGCGTCGGTCTGTGCGTGGTCGTCCACTCCTAGCACATCTCGCGTGTCACAACAAAGCTCAGCGTCACCTACCTTTCGATGCTGAAAGAATCGCGCCTGTGCGCCCGCCCCAACCGGTGGGCGCATATACTTATCGCGGTAAGTTCTATAAAGGAGACGCTATGTCGAATGTCCCCACCATCACCCCGGGTCCCGACGATACCGGGCGCGTGCCGGAAGGCGCAACTGAAACTCTACCGCTCATCACAAGCGCCCCCACGGCGCAGCAAAACGACGGCGAGCAAGGTAACGCCGGAATATCCGACGATGAGGCCTACGCAAAGCTCAAGTCCAAGCGCGCGGAGCGGCGACACAAAAAGCTCGTCCGCCGCGGCATTGCGGCAGGAGTCGTAGCCGCCATTGTGCTCATCGCCGTTGTCGTGACCTTCTTAATCAACGCACAGCCCGCAGGTAACAACGGGCCGGTGACCGATATGGTCACCGAGGGCACGTTTACGACCACCGTCGAGGCTAAAGGCCAGCTCAAGCCCATCTCGGCTTCGGTGGTCTCCCCTTCTGTCGACGGCACGGTAGCATCGATCAACGTGCAAGCCGGCCAGTCCGTCAACGAGGGCGACGTGCTTATGACCATTAAAAACGACGAGCTCGATCGCAACGTTTCCGAGGCGCAGCGTGCGGTCGCGGCTGCCCAGGAAGACCTCGCCAACGCACAGAAAGCGGTAGCTGCCGCCCAAGCCGCTCCGGCGACTGACACAGATGCGTCAGGCGCGACTGGCGCTAGCGGCACCGCCGACACGAGTGCCATCTCGAGCGCCCAACGCAACCTAGCCTCGGCCCAGGCGACCCTGGACCAAGCCAACGCCAAAGCCGCCGAACGCACCGTAAAGGCCCCCAGCTCGGGTAGCATCGTCGAGCTCAACGCCAAAGTGGGCGCTACGGTGACCGGAGGCATGGTCATGGGCGAAGGCGACACGAGCGGCGGCAAGCAGTGCATGCAGATCGCCGACCTCTCCAAGATGAAGGTGACGGTTCAGGTGGGCGAAAAAGACATCGCCAAGATCGCCGTGGGCCAGAGCGCCAACGTTACCTATCCCGCGTTTCCCGATATCGTGAGCCAGGGCACCGTCACGGCTATCGCGTCGGTGGCAAACTCCGACGCCGCCAACGGCGGCGGCAGCGTGACCTTTAACGTCGACATCCTCATCGAGGCACCCGACAGCCGCCTTAAGCCCGGTATGACTGCCGAGGTCTCGGTGGTGACCGAGCAGCTTGACGACGTAGTCATGGTGCCCACCATGGCGCTCATGACCGAGGATGGCGAGCACTATTACGTCAATCTGGCCACCGATGACGAAGGCAAGGAGACGCGCCGCGTGAAGGTAACTGTCGTGACGCAAAACGACAACGAAGCTGTGGTCGGCAAGACGCAGGTCAAGCGCGACGAGCAAGGCAACGAAATCAACCCCGACGTGCCGGTTACCAAGCTGCGCGATGGCGACACCATCGTAATGGATACTGACGCGGGCATGACGGCAGACGGCGGCGACGGCATGCCTGCCGACGAGGGCATGTAATGCGCCCCGTCATCGATATCCGCAACGTGCATCGCATCTTTGAGAGCGAAGCCGGTTGCGCCCACATCCTGCACAACGTGAGCCTGGCAGTAAATCCCGGCGAGTTCGTCGCCATTACCGGCCCTTCGGGCTCGGGCAAGTCAACGCTCATGAACATCCTGGGCTGCCTGGACAAGCCGACGGCAGGCGACTATTACCTGCAGGGGCTCAATGTCGCCGAACTCGACGATGATGAGCTCACCGAGGTGCGCGCGTTGAGCATCGGCTTTGTCTTTCAGAGTTTCAACCTACTGCTGCGCCTGTCGGTTATCGAAAACGTCATGCTGCCGCTGTCCTACACCAATGTGCCGCGCAACCAGCGCGAGATGCGCGCTGTACACGCGCTGCAAGCCGTCACACTACCGGTCGACCATTGGGACCACCGCATATCAGAACTCTCTGGTGGACAGATGCAGCGCGTCGCCATCGCGCGCGCCCTCGTCAACGATCCGCCCATCATCTTGGCCGACGAGCCCACGGGAAACCTGGACTCGGCAACCGGGGCGCTCGTCATGGAAACCTTCCACAAACTCCAGGAGCGCGGCAAGACCATCGTGCTTATCACGCACGACCCGGGCATTGCCGCCGAGGCCGACCGAGCCGTGACCATTCGCGACGGGCGAATCCATGACGGCGCATATATCGCGCATGCGCCGAATACGCTACGCGGCGCCATCAGCAACCTACCCGCGACTTGTACATCTTCCACGTGGCCGAAAGGAGCGAAGGCATGAGCACCCGAGATCTTATCCAAGAAGCCCTGCACTCGCTCGAGACCAACAAGGGTCGCAGCCTGCTCACCATCCTAGGCATCGTCATTGGCATCGCCTCGGTCATAGCCATGACCTCGCTCATCGGCGGCATCCAAAACAGCCTGGTCAACAGCTTGGGCCTCAACGCGGCCCGCATGGTGCAGATCTACTCGTCCCAAGAGCTCACCGATTCGGACGTCGATAAGCTACGAAAAATGGTGCCGCAAATTGAGCAGATCGGCATCGTCGACAGCGCCTATTCCGAGTACAAAGTTGGGGATAAAAGCTATACCGTCATGGCCCAGGGTGTCGATAGCGACATGCTCGACGCCGTGGGCGCCAGCAAGATCGTCGCCGGTCGTCCCTATAGCGACATCGAGTCCAAATCCGGCGCGCACGTGGCGCTCATTGGCCGCGGCGGCGCCGAGCAGCTGTACGGCAACGAGCAGGACGCGATCGGCAAGACCATCAAGGTCTCGAGCGGAGACGTGCAGATTATTGGCGTCATCGACGGCGGCAACGACTCCATGGGCTCGCTGAGCCCTGTCTCTTATACACATCTCCGAGCCCACGAGACGCTACGCTA
>URWZ01000164.1 GCA_900551625.1 uncultured Collinsella sp. | reverse complement strand
ACGAGATAGCGTAGCGTCTCGTGGGCTCGGAGATGTGTATAAGAGACAGATACAACACCATACGATAAGGTAAAAGAATAGCATTGACCTGCGGTTTGCTCCACGGCGCAAACCTTAACGATGTCTTAAAAGTCAAACCCTTGGCGCAAGGGGGCAGGTTACTTCGCGCCAACATAGCGCAAACAAACCTGACCACTTGCACCAATCCGTGGCACCGGGCAGCGGACACACGGCGTGCCGCCCCTTAACACCCCAACGCGCGAACGGGTATCACGTAGATACCGTCCTCGACCTCGCGGGCGTACTCACCCACCCCCACAATCACGGCCATAAACTCCGGTTCGCGTGTGCGTGAACGAGGATTTCCACAGACCTTCTTGCGAACGCGCTTGAGGCTCTCAACGCCGGCGCTCGCTTTATCTTCACTCACCTTAATCTCAAAGGCGGCCCACCGTCCGTCGGCTAGCTGCACGATAGCATCGCACTCAAGACCCGAATCGTCGCGATAATAGCGCACGGGCGTGCTATCCAGCAGGTCGAGCGAACGTGCGTAGACCGAAAGGTCGCGTATGACCAAATTCTCAAACACCAGACCAAATGTCTGCCAGTCGGCAAGCAGCGCCTGCGAGGACATACCTAGCAAGGCGCAAGCAAGGCTCGGATCTGCCAGATAGCGCTTGGGCTTGACGGTAAAGCGCCGTTTGTCGCGCGCGGCGGGAACCCAACCGGGAACCTCCTCGAGAATGAACATGCCTTTGAGGGCATCCAGGTACCTGCGCACCTTGGTCTCATCGGCAAACGCTGCGGGTTCCTCCTCGGCACCGAACATATCCATAAGAATCGTTTTATACGTGGTTGCCTGTCCCAGATTGCCCGCGATCGATGCGGAGACTCGACGAGCAATATCGGGGTCGAGACCGACCGCCGGGAAGCTGCTCGAAAACGTGGTGTTGAGATATTCGCGGGCGATGAGCTGGGCGTCAGCCGAAACCATATCGATCGCCTCGGGCCAGCCGCCGCGGCAAGCGGCTTCGACAAGCCCCGGTGTATCGCCATCGCACCGGCAGGGCTCAAAACGATGCTCAAACAAGCCCGCCAGGCTCACCTTGCCGTTGGACTCACCTGTCTCGGCAAGCGTCATGGGGTGCATGCGGATGCGGCCGATGCGGCCAGCTCCACTATGCGCGGGCGCCTCCGCCTTTGAGCCAAACGCGGGCGTGGCGGAACCCGTGAGGATATAGGCGCCGCGCGTACCCCGGGTGCGGTCAACCTCGTGTCTAACGTAGTCCCAAATCTGGGGAACGCGCTGCCACTCATCGATAATATGCGGACGGTCTCCCAGCAACATCATCGCCGGGTCGGCACGCGCGAGGTCGAGATTCTCGTCGACATACGAGACGGACGCCCCGTGCTCGAGCGCGGCCCACGTCTTGCCGCACCACTTGGTGCCCGCAATCTCGACCGCACCAAAGACACGAAGGTAGCGCTCGATTTGCGCATCCACGATACGTGGGATGTATCCGTCCCGATGTAGCCTCTCGCCTGCCATGAGCCACCCCCGCAGATTTCCAGTTCCTGCTTTCTGATTCTTCTATTCCACTGTAGCAAATTCGGATTTTCGGGTGGTTGCGATTCGGATTTTCGTGTTCATATAATTCGGATTTTCTGGTGCATGAGATTCGGATTTTCTAAACCCGCTGGTCAGAGCACCTCTTATTGGCAAAAAGGCGGGGAGCACCGATACGGCACTCCCCGCCCACTCAATACGCGATAGCTTTCTTGCTTAGAGCTCGTTGGCCGCGTGATATGCCGTGCGAATGGCGCTCGCGATGTCGGCGGTGCGCTCGCCCGAGCAGTCGCCCACGCAGGTCACGGGCACCGTCACGCCGTCCAGGTCAAACGCGTTGGCCTTGGAGCCCACGGCCATCACCACGTAATCGCAGGCAATCTTCACCGGCTCCTCGGCGCCGTCCTCGGTGGTGCGAATGGCCTCCACGCCCTCATCGGTAATGGCGGTCAAACGGGTCTTAACATGCTGCTCCACGTTGTGCTCGGCAAAGTCGCTCATAATCAGCGGCAGAATGGTCTCGGACTCGCCCGCGGCAATCTTGTCGAGCATCTCCACGATCGCCACCTCGCAGCCGTGCTGCAGCAGGTACTCGGCAGTCTCGGTGCCCACCAGGCCGCCGCCAATGACGGTGACGCGGCCCGTAAGCTCCACCTTGCCGGCCAGCACGTCCCAGCTCGAGACGACCTTCTCCGAGTCGGCACCCGGAACGGGGATGACCACGTCGTGCGCGCCCACGGCCACAATCGCGGCGTCGGCGGCGTTGAGGTCCTCAGCGGTAACGGCATGGTTGAGCTCAACCTTCACGCCCAGGCCAGGCAGAATCTTCTCGTAGTACTCGACCGAGCGCATGATCTCGTCCTTGCGCGGAGGCGCGGCCGCCAGCACAATCTGACCGCCCAGACGATCGCTCGCCTCGTAGACGGTCACGTCGTAACCGCGCTTGGCCGCCACGCGCGCGGCCTCCAGGCCGGCAATACCGCCGCCCACCACGGCGATCTTCTTGTCGCCCTCGCCCGGCTTAATGGCGATGGTCGCCTCGTCGCCGTTCTCGGCATTAAGCACGCACGAGATGTACTTGCGGTTTTGAATCGCGTCGACACAGCCCTTATTGCAGTTGAGGCACTCGCGAATGGGCTCGCCCGTGGCGGCCTTCAGCGCAATGTCGGGGTCGCACATGAGCGAGCGGCCATAGGCGACGATGTCGGCAGAGCCATCCTCCAGGATCTTCTCGCCGGCCTCGACCGAGACCACGCGGCCGACGGTTGCCACCGGCACGGAGACCAGGGCCTTGACGCGCTCGGCCACGGGCAGCGTCCAGTTGTAGGGCATGGCGCCCATGGGCGGAATGGTGTCGCCCATGTTGCCGGTGTGATTTGCCTGTGCAACCTGGATCATGTCGATGCCCGCGCTCTCGAGCAGCTTGGCAAACTCGCAGGCCTCGTCGGGCTGCAGGCCGCCCTTACCGCGCGGCGTGCCGTCGGGGTTCTCCATGATCACGGGGAGCTTGTACTCCACCATCAGCTGCGGCGCGGCTTCCTTAATGGCAGCGACGACCTCGAGCGCATAGCGAACGCGGTTCTCGAACGAGCCACCGTACTCGTCGGTGCGCTTGTTGAGGATGGCCGAGCACAGCGAACCCACCAGGCGGTCGCCGTGGACCTCGATGGCGTCAATGCCGGCCTGCTGCGCGCGGGCGGCCGAGGCGGCGATGGCCTCCTTGATCTGGGTGAGCTGCTCCACACTCGCCTCGTTCACAAAGTGCTGCATGTCGTGGTGCAGCTTGGCATATGCCTGCTTGCGGATCTCGTTGGACTCGGCCATCTTGGCGGCAAAGGTCTCCTCGTCGCCGGCGGCCTTGGCTTCCTGCGCGGCCTTGGCGGCGGCCATGGATCCCATGACCATGCGGCCGACGCCGGGCACGTCGTACTCGGGGTGGAACAGCTGCAGCGCGACCTTGGCACCGTGCTTGTGGACGGCGTCGGCCAGCGCCTTAAACGTGGGGATCTGGGCGTCGGTCGCCAGCTTGGGCGTGGGGCTCGCGGTCATGACGGGAGCGACGTCGCCAATGACGATGTAGCTCACGCCGCCACGGGCCAGGCGCTCGTAAAAAGCCAGGCTGCGCTCGCCAATGGAGCCGTCGCGCTCCTCGTAGCCGGTGGTCAGCGGCGGGAACATAATGCGGTTCTTGAGCTCAAGGGGGCCAACCGTAATGGGCTGGAGCAGCTTGGATGCAGGTGCGGTCATGGACATTCCTCTCTTGTAGGCGCGGCGGCGATGGTGCCGCGTAGTTGTCTAGAGGATATGGCATGAGAGCACGGCGGCACAACGAAAATCGGCGAATATCAGGTGACGGCAGGTGGATGGGGCGGGACGGCCCGTCGGTTTGTCTCAATCTGTAACAGTTACTCGGCAAAAACCGGGTCTTACTGTTACAGATCAAGACAAACGGGAGCGGTCCGTCGGAAAATCTCGATCTGTAACACTTACAGACCAAAAACGACCCTAGATATTACAAATCGAGACGAACAAATTCGGTCCGACCAAACATCTCAATCTGTAACATCTAGGCCCACTT
>URWZ01000163.1 GCA_900551625.1 uncultured Collinsella sp. | reverse complement strand
GTAAATAGGTGTCAAATGCCCAGATAATGCCGCGTCTATTTTAATTAACTGCTTTGAGCAAACAGCAAAATGCTACTATCTAGCGTGCACGTAAGAAAGCAGATTAACGGTTAAGGCTAAGAAGTGGCAGGTATGTCGGAAGCAACTAGGACTCGCACGCATGCGCCCGAGGTTAGGCAGCGCGCCGTCGAGATCCTCCAAGAGGGGGTCGGTCACCGCGCCCTCGCTGCAAAGCTTGGCATTCCCCAGGCCACGGCTCGTCAGTGGGCCCGCGCATATGCCGTGGGCGGTGCCGACGCCGTGCTCAATGCGGGCGCTCGTCATCACGCCTATTCGTACGACGTAAAGCTCGCCGTGGTTAAGGACCGTCTGGAAAACGGCCTGACGGTTCGCGAGGCCATGATCAAGCACAAGATTCCCAGCGAGTCTTCGGTCAAGGCTTGGTGCCGCCAGTATCGCGATGGCGGTGCCGACGCGCTTATCGATAAGCCGCGCGGTCGCAAGCCGCGCGTAAAAAAGGCGGAATAGCGAACGGGATGGTGCGCCCACAGGGGCGCATTTTTCTTGCCGCCCCTCTGCTCCAATGCGGACGTGCCCTTACCCCGTACGCCTAAAACTCCCCAGTTGACCGAAAACCCGCCGCCGCTACTCCTCAATTGAGCTATAACGTTAAACAATTGCAGCGTTTTTGCATGGGGGAGTGATGGTATGACGCTACTGTATTTCCTTACCCTGTTTCCGCTGGTACCGGCGCTGGGCATGCTGCTCGCGCGCGGTGACCGCGCCCGCGATGCGGTGGGGCTCATAGGTTCCGGCATCATTATGGCGGTGACAGTTGTAGTCGCCGTCATGTTTTTTGGCGCGGGCCCGCAGAGCTTTGAGGTTGCCCCCGGTACCTCGCATGTGCTCTCGATCGTCAGCTCCGCCATCGATGTCATCCTGTGCGTCGTCATCCTGTACAACGCGTTCAAATATAGGAACGCGCTCACCACGGTGCTCGGCATAGTCCAGCTGGTGGGCTCGCTCGCCTTTGCAGCCATGACGCTGCCCGCGGCCGAAGCCGTCACCGCAACGCCGCTCTACCTGGACTATATGAGCGTGATCATGGTCCTCGCCGTCGGCATTGTCGGCAGCCTGATCTGCGTGTATGCCCTGGGCTACATGAAGGACTTCCAGGCCCACGACGAGCACGAGGCCGCGCTGCGCGGGCAGACCGCGCCCGACCGACGCCCGCAGTTCCTGGCGCTTATGTTCCTGTTCCTCTCGGCCATGTTCGTCATCGTGACGAGCGACAACCTTGAGTGGCTGTTCTGCGGCTGGGAAATCACCACCGTGTGCTCGTTCCTTATGATTGGCTATACGCGCACGCCCGAGGCCATCAAGAACGCCTTCACCCAGATCATCCTCAACATGCTGGGCGGCATCGCGTTTTTGGCTGGACTCATGTACCTGCACGTTAACGGTATGCCGCTGACCATCTCGGGTATGATCGAGCTTTCCGGCGCCGGAACCGCGCAATCCGCGCTGCTGGTGATGCCGGTCATCCTGCTGTCGCTCGCCGCACTCACCAAGGCCGCACAGATGCCGTTCCATACCTGGCTGCTCGGTGCCATGGTTGCCCCCACGCCCACGAGCGCCCTGCTGCATTCGTCCACCATGGTCAAAGCCGGCGTGTTCCTAATGGTCAAGCTGAGCCCGCTCTATGCCATCTATCCCGTGACCGGGTTTATGGTCACGAGTGTGGGTGCCATCACGTTTTTGCTCGCTGCCCTCATGGCCATCTCGCAGAGCAACGCCAAGCGCGTGCTCGCGTACTCCACCATTTCCAACTTGGGCCTCATCAGTGCTTGCCTGGGTGTCGGCGCACCCGAGGCCGTGTGGGCCGCCATCTTCCTGATCCTGTTCCATACGGTGGCAAAGTCGCTGCTGTTCCTGTGCGTGGGCACCGCCGAGCATCATATCGGCAGCCGCAATATCGAGGACATGGACGGTATGTTCAGCCGCATGCCGCACCTGACGCGCCTGATGATGCTGGGCATCATGGGCATGTTTGTGGCGCCGTTTGGCATGCTCGTGTCCAAGTGGGGCGCCCTGGTGGCGTTTGCCCAGACCGGCAACGTGCTCATGATCATGGTGCTTGCCTTTGGCTCGGCCGCGACGTTTTACTTCTGGGGCAAGTGGCTTGCCAAGCTTTCGGGCGTCGACCCCACGGCTCAAAACGTTGAGGTCAATGTCCATAAGACCGAATGGATGGCCCTCAACACCATCGCCGCGCTGCTGATTCTGTGCTGCGTGGCGTTCCCGGTTATCTCGAGCGGCCTGGTGTCGCCTTACTTGGCCATGGTGTTTGGCCGCGTGCCGTACGTTATTGGCAAGGACGCCATGTATCTGATGGTGGTTATCGTGGCGTTTATCGCCGTAGTGCTGCTGACTTCATTCCGCGTGAGCAACAAACCGCATGTAAACGTATATCTTTCGGGCGTGGGAACCGACAAATATCGCCATTTCCGCGGCTCGATGGGACGCGAGGTGAAGGCCGAAAAGCGCAATTGGTACTCGGAGGACGCCCTTGGCGAGAAGCGTATTGGCCCCGCGGGCAGCGTCGTGTGCTGCAGCATTATCTTGTTTGCGCTGCTGTGTTGCGCGTGGATTGGGCCCGAGCGGCTTGCCATGAGCGCGCCCTCGGTGTTGCGCGGCAAGTATTTCGAAGGCTCGGGCGTCGTGGGCATCTTTATAGGCACCGTGGCGTTTGTCCTGATTGCGCCGCTTCTGGGCGGTCTGATCGACGGCATTGACCGCAAGCTGTCCGCCCGTATGCAGGGCCGCGTGGGCCCGCGCTTGCTGCAGCCCTTCTACGACGTTGCCAAGCTGCTGCGCAAGGCCCCTGCCAGCGTAAACACCATGGACGATACCTACATGGCGTGCGCGCTCATCTTTACCGTCGTGGGCGGCGGCATCTTTGTGTCGGGTTCCAACACGCTGCTGTGCGCCTTTATGGTGACGCTCGCCGCGATCTTTGTGGTGCTGGCGTCCGCCTCGACGCAAAGCCCGTTTGCCCAGGTTGGCGCCGATCGTGAGTTACTGCAGGTTATGAGTTACGAGCCCGCCGTTCTGCTGATGAGCGTGGGCCTGTACCTTGCCACCGATAGCTTTGATTCCATCGCCGTGACGGGGCAGTCGGCCCCCATCATCGTGTACAGCGCGCCCATTTTCCTCGCGCTGCTCGCGGTGCTTACCATCAAGTTGCGCAAGTCGCCGTTTGACCTTTCGTACTCGCATCACGCGCATCAGGAGATCGTCCAGGGCGTCGCCACCGAGATGAGCGGCGGCACGCTGGCCAAGATGACCCTTATGCACTGGTGCGAGACCGTGCTGTTTTTGATGTGGGTGGGCATGTTCTTTGTTTGGGACAACCCGGTGAGCTGGGTGGTCGCCCTGGTCGTGATGGCCGCGACGTATTTTGTCGAGGTGCTGATCGACAACACCTTCGCACGCAGCACCTGGCGCAGCTGCTTTAAGCTCGGCTGGGGCGTGGCGCTGGTGTTTGGCCTGCTCAACCTTATGCCCATCCTCGTCGACGTGTTTATTTAGGAGGCGGCGTTTATGGATCATAAAATGTCGCGCTCGCCGTGGGTTATTCATTACGACGGCTCGAGCTGCAACGGATGCGATATCGAGGTGCTGGCCTCGCTCACGCCGCTGTTCGATGCGGAGCGGTTTGGCGTGGTCAACACCGGCAACCCCAAGCATGCGGATATCTTTTTGGTGACGGGGTCGGTCAATGCCCAGAACCTGCCCGTCGTGCGCCAGATCTACAACCAGATGCTCGAGCCCAAGTGCGTGGTGGCCTGCGGTATCTGCGCGTGTTCGGGCGGCGTGTTCCGCGATGCCTATAACGTGATCGGCGGCGTGGACCGCGCGATTCCCGTGGACGTGTACGCGCCCGGGTGCGCCATTCGTCCCGAGGCGGTGATCGATGCCATCGTGGAGGCGTGCGGCATCCTGGACCAGAAGGAGGCCGTGATGCGCGCCGGCGGCGACCCGCTCACCGTGGGCGGTGCCGCAACCTGGGACGGTGGCGTTGAGCTGGGCGAGGACGGGTTTGTGGCTGCTGCTGAGGCCGGGGTCGGTGTCGACGCAGGCACGGCTGG
>URWZ01000162.1 GCA_900551625.1 uncultured Collinsella sp. | reverse complement strand
GTTCCCTTCGCCGTTGGTGCGGTGGCAGGCGTGGGCATCTACGCAGCCTCGCTGGGCATTTCCGAGTATCGTGCCGAGCACGATGGCCGCCTGTTTGAGCCCGATGCCGTGGGCGGCGCCGCTCAGTTTGGCCGGACCCACAACGAGTTCAAGACCGCCTCGATTCCCGCACAGCAGCAGGGGGCGGCGCCTCAGCCTGCGGCTCCGGCTGATCAGGCCAATGCCGCACAGCCTTCTTCCGCATTTCTCTCCGGCCTGACCGGTGCGTTCCAGCGCCGCCACGCCGACGATGGCGTTCCCACCATCGCGCGCGCGGCTAACGCCATGGATGAGGCCGAGGCCTGGTCTATGATCGACAGCATGCTCGATGACGATTCCCCGGTCAGCTGCGATGCCGTGCGTTCGCGCGATGTCTACCAGGTCGCAATCGACGAGCTCACCAACGGTGGAAAGACCGGTTCTTACAATCGCGATGACATTGCCGCTGCCGCACGCGCCGTCTCGGGCTCTCATGCAGCCCCTGCGGGCAGCACCGCAGCCTTCGTGGCGCTTGTAGCCAACGCAGCCAACAATGCCGCCTATAACGGCGCGTCGTCGGCTGCGTACGCCTCTGCCGCGTCGGCTGCTTCGGCCGGCCAACAGAGCGCAGCTCAGGCGGCTCCTGTCGCCGACCCCTTTGCCGATGAGCCCCTGGCTGTCGACGAGGAGACCATTGCCGCTCGCCGAGCTGCCGAAAGCTCGCTTTGGGGCGCTTCGGCCCAAATGCAGGCCGCGGAGGCGGCGCCGTACAACGCCAAGCTCGCCAGCATGCCCATCATTTCCGATGCCAAGGGTGTGGATCTCTCCGATCTGGACGAGCCTGCCGCCATCACTGCGTCTATCGATGCCCAGGATCGCGTGGATACCGACAGTCTCCCCGATGCCTCTCTTGAGGAAGATGTCCCCATGGCCGATTATTCGGGCCACGAGGACATGTGGGCCGCCGCCATGGCGATCATGGCCGAGGCTGCCGAGCCCTCCCCCGTGGCGGTGCCCACGCCTGCAGCCTCACCTGTCTCGGTTGCTCCCGTCTATGTCGGCCGCCACAGCTCCGTGCTTCCCGAGGATACCGCGCGTATCTCGCGCGAGGGTATCGAGCGCGCCGAGGCTATCGCTGCCGGCGTTATGGAAAACCGTCGCCATGAGCGCGTCAATCAGATTCTCGAGGAAGAGATCAACCGTCTACAGTCTGCGGCCGTCAAGCGCACGGGCCGTGCCTATCTGAGCGTTATCGAGGGCGGTACCGCCAGCTTTACACCGCTGCGCGCGGAGGCATAATTGCCTCATGGTTAAACTCGATCGAAAATGGGCGCTTGCCGCCTGCGCCATGGTGCTCGTCATTTGGGGCAATTCGCTGGTTCCCGGTACGGGGTCTGGTTCGTTGAGCTTGTCGATCATGGAATCCATTCGCGGCTTTTTGCAGGCCCTGGGGCTTCCATACGAGTGGGTCACCAACTTCGTCGTGCGCAAGTGCGCTCATTTTACCGAGTACATGGTGCTTGGCATCTTGGCGACGCACGCCTTTGACCTCGAAGGCCGGCGCACGTTTGATGTGTTGCTGCCCACGGCGGTGTTCTTGCTGCTTGTTCCCTCTATCGACGAGACGATCCAGCTTTTTGTGCCCGGTCGCGCCGGCATGATTACCGATGTGATGATCGACTGCTGCGGGGCGACGGCAGGCGTCGTGCTCCGATATCTCTTACGGTCGCTGATTAACACCAAAAAGGCCGCCTAGGACGTTTTGCTTGGTCCTAGGCGGGTTTGTTCGTTTGAGGGCCTCTGCGGGGCGTGACGGTTTTGTCCGGGCGTTTTGCGAGCTTGGCTACGCCGTGCGCCGTTGATGCACCCTTTACTGGAGCGCCTGGGCGCCCAGGGCCAGGCAGCCCATGATGCCCTGCTTGCCCTCGAGGCTGTTGTTGACGATGTAGTTATCGATGTCGTTGACCTCGGGCGTGACGATATAGCCGTTGAGCATCTCGGCGCACTTTTTGCGGGCGAGCGGCACGATGGGGGTGTGGTCGGCCACGCCGCCGCCGATGATGATCTTTTGCGGCGCGTAGCACAGCGTGTAGGTCATGAGTGCCTGTGCCAGATAGCCGGCGAGCAGGTCCATGGCCTCTGGGTCATCGGCCATGTCTCCGGCGCTCTTGCCATCCCAGCGCTTTTTAACGCCGGGGCCGGCGATGAGGCCCTCGAGGCAGTTGTCGTGGAAGGGACAGGCACTGTGCTCGCCGATGGTGTCGCGCGGGTCGCGTGTGACCAGGATGTGGCCGGCCTCGGGATGCATCATGCCGTGCACGAGCTGGCCGCCCGAGAGCACGCCGGCGCCCACACCGGTGCCGATGGTCAGGTAGACCACGTCGGTGAGGCCCTGGGCGCAACCAAAAGTGACCTCGCCCAGGCAGGCGACGTTGACGTCGGTATCGTAGCCACAGGGAATATTGAGCTCGTTTTGGATGGTGCCCAGCAGGTCGAAGTAGCGCCATGCCGTTTTGGGCGTCTCCAGGATCTTGCCGTATTGGGGCGAGGCGGGGTTGACTGCGGTGGGGCCAAAGGCGCCGATGCCCAGCGCGGTGATGCCCTTGTCGGCAAACCATGCGTTGACAGCCTCAACGGTCTCCCGCGGGGTCGTGGTCGCGATCTGCTCGCGCTCCAGGACCGTACCGTCTGCATAGCCCGTGGCGCAGACCATCTTGGTGCCGCCAGCCTCGAGCGCTCCGATAAGCTGCTGTTCTGCCATAGTATTCCTCTCTCTGGGACGAGTTGCTCCGTGACTAAAGTATAGGGCTCTAAACCATTTAAGAAAGCGCTATAAAAAGAAGCCTCGCAACGTGGCGGGCGGTGCGGGGCTTCTTTGGTTGCTTTAGTTGCCGGGCCGTCCTTACCCGCGCGGCTTGATTTTATCACGTAGCGATTTGAGGTTCTCCAGCGCCGCGTTAAGCGTCTCGTCTCGCTTGGCAAAGTGGAAACGAATCAGATGGTTGACGGGCTCGCGGAAGAAGCTCGAGCCGGGTACGGCGCCCACGCCCACCTTAGACGCGAGGTCCTCGCAGAATTTGAGGTCGCTATCATATCCAAACTCAGAGATGTCCATCATGACGTAGTAGGCGCCCTGTGGCACGTTGTGCTCAAGACCGATGCTGTCGAGTCCCTGGCAGAACAGGTCGCGCTTGGCGGCGTAGAGGTCGAGGACCTCCTGGTAATAGCTGTCGTCGAATTTGAGGGCGGTGACGACGGCTTCCTGCAGGGGAGAGGCGGCACCCACGGTGAGAAAGTCGTGGACCTTCTTGATGCGCTCGGTGATCTGGGTCGGGGCAATGGTGTAGCCCAGACGCCAGCCGGTGATGGAGTACGTCTTAGACAGCGAGCTGCAGCTGATAGTGCGCTCGAACATGCCGGGCAGCGTGGCCATATAGACGTGCTCGTGGGGCGCGTAGACGATGTGCTCGTAGACCTCGTCGGTGATGCAGTAGGTGTCGTACTTTTTGCAGAGGTCGGCGATAAAGGTGAGCTCCTCGCGCGTAAAGACCTTGCCGCAAGGGTTGGAAGGGTTGCACAGGACAATCGCCTTGGGATCGTTATCACGGAAGGCCGCCTCGAGGACCTCGCGATCGAATTCGAACGTGGGCGGGTTGAGCGGCACGTAGATGGGCTCGGCGCCTGAGAGGATGGTATCGGCGCCGTAGTTCTCGTAGAACGGCGAGAAGATGACGACCTTGTCTCCGGGGTTCGTAACCGTCATCATGGCGGCCATCATGGCCTCGGTGGAGCCACAGGTGACCACGATGTTCTGGTTGGGGTCGACCGGCATGCCCATAAAGTGTTCCTGCTTGGCAGCGAGCGCCTCGCGCATGGCCTGGGAGCCCCAGGTGATGGAGTACTGGTGATAGAGCGGCTTGGGGTCGGCGGCGATGGTGCTCAGGCTGTTGAGCAGCTGCGCCGGGGGATCGAAGTCAGGGAAGCCCTGCGAGAGGTTGACGGCACCGTACTTATTGGAGATGCGTGTCATGCGGCGGATGACCGAATCGGTGAATGATGCCGTGCGATTGGAGAGTTCTTTCATGACGGTCCTTTCGAGGGTTTGCAGTGGGGCAAGTTTACTCCTATGAAAAGGGTGGGAATTGCTCGAAACGCACTCGAAAAACTCTTTTCAAAATTCTTGAAAATTGGGGCTTGCATCGCATGGCGTTCCTTGCAATAATAGTCGAGCGCGAAGCGTACAGGACACGGTGGGTGTAGCTC
>URWZ01000161.1 GCA_900551625.1 uncultured Collinsella sp. | reverse complement strand
TAGCGTAGCGTCTCGTGGGCTCGGAGATGTGTATAAGAGACAGGTGTTGCACGGGCGCCGGCGGTGAGCGAAACGGCCTGTTTTCCTCCGTCCCCAACGGATTAAATAGAAGTTGCGGTGGAATAGTTCTTGTTGATGGTCTTAGGGCTATAAGCAGGAACTATTTCACCGCAACTTATGAAGGGATGGCTAGGCGAGGGGCGTGGGCTCCCATTCGCCGGTAGCGTGGGGGATGTCGAAGGTTCGGTAGCCGCAGTCGTAGGCGTGGGCCTGAGCCTCGCGGATGTTCCAGCAAATATCGCAGGCGCGGTGCGCGTCCGAGCCAAAGGTAATGGGCACTTCGGCGTGGGCGAAGCAACGCAAAAGGCCGGTCGAGGGGTAATAGTCATCGAGCCCCTTGCGCGGCGCGGCGGTCGAGACCTCAACGCGCCGATCCGTGTCGTGTGCGCATTCTGCCATCTGCCCCCAGAACGGCGCGGGGTCAAAATCGGGCGCAAAGCCCTCCTTCGAAAAGCGCATGACCAGGTCGGGGTGGGCCATCACGTCAAAGTTGAGCGAGCTTTCGCAGGCGCGGCACCAGTCGTCGACGTAGCGCTCCCACACGCCGCGCACGCCTAAGTTTTCCCAAACGTGCAGGTTGGTGTCATCGTCGATCCAACCGCAGCGCGAATCGGGCGTATCGGGACAGGCGACGTCCTCTGTCCCCGCCGTGCCCGCAGCGCCGGCCGCAATATCGCCTGGGTTGCCAATCCAATGCACGCTGCCCAGGCGTACGACGGCGCCCTGGGACCAGCGCTCAACCAAAGGCTCACAGCCTTCGTACCAATCGCATTCAAAGCCATAGATAAGCTCGAGCTCCGGTGCGATCTGCGCGGCAAGCTTGTGAGCATCTTCAAAAGCCAAGCGATGTGCCGGCAGGTCGCCCTCGACAACCTGTACCTCGCAATTGGAATCCATGCTGGCGGGCAGGGTGAGGTGGTCGGTCGAGACCATAACGCGGCAGCCGGCGGCGGCAGCAGCGCGAGCGTTGTCCTCAAACGAGGCGTACCCGTCCGAAAACGAGTTGTGGGTATGGCAATCGACCAGCGGGCAAGCAGGCATGGAGGCTCCTTTGCGTCAAGCGAATCCGCTCCATTGTAACGGCGCGGCCCTCAATGCGACGAGCGCGGTGGGGTGTCGGTTTCCTGCGGACAGGGAAAATCGCGCTCATCGCGCTCCGCCACATCCACGCCGCCCGCGATGTGTTAGCGTTTGGGTGAACAAAACGAGCCCGTGCGGAAAGGAGCCGGACCGTATGCCACGCGATAGCAAATCTCCGCTGTCCCGCGAGACCGATGCGCCCGAGACCATCGTCAAGCTAGAATGCGATATCGACGACGCATCGCCCGAGGTGCTCGCCTACGCCGCCGACCGCCTGCGCGAGGCCGGTGCGCGCGAGGTACACTGGCTGCCCCTCTATTGCAAGAAAGGCCGCCCCGGCTGGCAACTGCAGGTAATCTGCACCCACGAGGATATCGAGCGCCTGCAGACGATTATCTTTTTGGAAACCACGACCAATGCCATCCGCCGCCAGGTTATGGAACGCGTTTGCCTGCCACGCCGCTTTGAGCGCGTAGCGACGCCATGGGGCGAGGTGTTCGTCAAGGTAGCCACCCTGCCCGACGGCAGCGAGCGCGCGGCTCCCGAGTACGAGGATTGCGCCCGTCTTGCCCGCGAACATGGCGTGCCGCTCCAACGCGTGATGCAGGCGGCCCAGAGCGCGGCACTGCGATTTGAGTAACGCGGCCGGCGGCACGCCACGCCCAGCTCCATCAACCCCACCCGAAAGGACCACCATGAAATACCTTATCGCTTCCGACATCCACGGTTCGGCATATTGGACTGAGCGCCTGGTCGCCGCCATCGAGTCCGAGCAGCCCGACCGCATCGTCCTGCTGGGCGACCTGCTCTATCACGGTCCGCGTAACGACCTGCCGCGCGATTACGCTCCCAAGCGTGTGATTCCGCTGCTCAATGCCCTGGCCGACCGCATCATCGCGGTGCGCGGCAACTGTGACGCCGAGGTCGACCAGATGGTGCTCGATTTCCCGGTCATGGCCGACTACGCCACGCTGTTCGACGAGAGCGGCCGCGAGCTGTTCCTGACGCATGGCCATGTTTTTGGCGCCGGCATGCACAACAGCGTCGACCACGCGCCTGCGCTGCCCGAGGGCTCCGCGCTCGTCTACGGCCACACGCACATCAAGGTTAACGAGGAAAGTGAGGCGCACCCGGGCCTGTGGCTCTTCAACCCCGGCAGCGTGAGCATTCCCAAGGACGGTACGCACAGCTACGGCATCTACGAGGGCGGCGCGTTCCGTCACGTGATCATGGAGGAGGAATAACCATGGCACAGCATATGGCTCAGCAAAATGCCGAGGGTTCGCGCGACCTGTCCACGCTGGTCGACGCGTCGGCTGAGCTGCAGCATCTGGTGCAGACCATCTGGCGCCTGCGTCAGCCCGACGGCTGCCCGTGGGACCGCGAACAGACGCACCGCAGCATTGGCAAAAACATGATCGAGGAAGCCTACGAGGCGCTCGATTGCATCGAGGCGGACGACGTGGCACATCTGCGCGAGGAGCTGGGCGACGTGCTCATGCAGGTAGTGTTGCATGCGCAGATTGCGGCGGACGCCGGCGAGTTTACGCTGGCCGATGTGGCGCGCGATATCGACGCCAAGCTCATCCGACGCCACCCGCACGTATTTGGCGATGCGGATGCCGATAACTCCGACGAAGTGCTCAAGATCTGGGACGAGGTCAAGCTTGCCGAGAAGGCTGCCAAGGACAAGGCCGTGGCGGCGGGCGAGGCTACGCCCGAGGGCCTGCTCGACGGTGTGCCCACGCATCTGCCGGCGCTGATGCAGGCTCAGAAGGTATCGCGCAAGGCGGCTGCCGTGGGCTTTGAGTGGGAGACGGTCCAGGACGTGTGGGACGAGGTAGCCGAGGAGCGTGCCGAGTTTGAGGCCGAGGAGCCCGGCTCGCCCGAGCGCGAAATGGAGTTTGGCGACCTGCTCTTTGCCTTGGTCAACGTCGCGCGCAAAGAGGGGATCGACGCCGAGAGTGCCCTGCGCGCCAGCACGGCCAAGTTCCGCCGTCGCTGGGCTGCGATGGAGGCCGCCGTGCACGAGGCGGGCGATGACCTCGCCGCCTGCTCAACCGCTCAACTCAACGACCTGTGGGACCAAGCAAAAGCAAGCGAGTGAGGCCTGCGTCTCTCACGGCATCCATTCGTAGAGAGGTCTCTACAAGCAAAAAGCCATATACAACGGAAGATGTGCCAGCTGCGCTTCGGCATCCCACTCGAGTTGTTTAGGGTGCAACACGTAAGCCATCCCAATCTTCTTGTTAAAGCGCGCGCGGAATCGGTCGAGGGAGATGGTTCCGTATCTGCGTGGCGACTTAACTTCGATGGGGCTGATGCGCGGCTTTCCGGCGGCATTGACATAGGGTCGGGTAACGAGGAAGTCGATTTCCATGCGCTCCTCCCCCTCCTTCTTTCCGCTTTGGGAATAAAAGAAGAGCCTGTGTCCATTGGCCTTTAGAGATTGGGCAACGTAGTTTTCGGTAAGCATTCCTTCGTTCAATCCGATGTCGCCGCGAAGCACGGCTCTGTAAACGTCTTCATCGGTATCGTTGTTGTCAGAGAAGGCAAGCGTTACAAGCAGGCCGGTGTCTGCCATGTAGCACTTGAGGGCCGTTTGCTCCATGCTGAGTGAAAGGCCCACGCTCGGTTCGCTTGCGGCATAGCAGATATTGGCAATTCGCGCGTCTGCCAGCCAAAAGAAGGCTTCTTCGTAGGTGCGCATGCGTGCGTTTTTATCAAGTGAGGAAAGCTTGAATCGTTTTTCGTGCCTAGAGAGCTGACCCGGGATGCCATCGAGTACGGAGACGACTTTGAATTCGTAACCGGTTGCAAAACGAGAGATATCGTTGCGATAGAGCTGGACGATTCGGCGCTTCGAAGCGTCGACGGGCGCAAAAGCGCGCTGTTCAACATAGATGGATACCGGCTCAGGCATGCCGCCTACGAGCATGTATTCGCGCATAAGGGAGAGCGCTCTGCGATGTAGGGCATCGGGGAGCGGCTTCATCTTGTTAAAACTCATGCGAATGAGATCGGCCAGCCCCTTTTCGTCCATGCCCCAAAGAAACTCCTCAAAGTCGAGGGGCTCAAGTTCCAGAGACTCTTCCTCGGATGGGATGACGATATCTTCTGTCTCTTATACACATCTGACGCTGCCGACGATATGCAGTGTGTAGA
>URWZ01000160.1 GCA_900551625.1 uncultured Collinsella sp. | reverse complement strand
TGGTAAGGATGGGCCACCATGCCATCAACGCGCTGGAATGCAACTTGCGCTATACCCTTTGACTTATCGAGCGTAATAGTGTTGCCGCTTACGTTTGTAACACGGTAAAACAGCCGAGTTCCATGTCCGGGGAAATATAGCGGCGCATCCAATGAAAGCCCCTGGCGAATGCGCGAATTGCGCAGAAGTACGCTAGCGGTTAAATCGTTTGGCAACGCAACACATTCAACGCAAGAGACGAATGTCGAATCACCAGGACCGAGTTCGACCTCGGACTGCTTGTTCTCGTTAATGTAGAAGCCGTCGGTGCGCAAGTCATACGTAACCTGTCCGATGTTCGAAGCATCGGCATGGAGCAGAACCTCGCTGTCGATTAGCTCCTGAATCTTAGTATCGCTCAAGTACATATGAACCACTTCCTTAGGGCTCCGAGTATAGCACCAAGGTATGGCACGGTGGTTACCCCCAAAGGGGGTACAGAGAAGTAATAAGAAAGCGTTGCCCCTAAAGCTCCTACAGAGCTCTTGTATCGCAGCCAGGTGCGTCGTACCGCATCAGCAGCGATATGCGGCGCTCAGAAGCACTGTCCCCAGCAGGAATAGCGTTAAGGAGGCAGCTATCCAGTGGCTGTCGCCGGTCTTGGGAAGCGCCGGTGTTGTTGCCATAGTGGATTTAGGCTTGATCGTCTTGGTGACTGTGGTCTTGGTGACCGTTGTCTTGGGCGACGTAGCCGCGGGTTTCACCGCAGGATCCGTCGCCGGCCCCGCACCGGGTTGTCCCGCAGCAGGGTCGGTAGAACCGACAGGCTCACCCGTCCCACCGCCAGGCACGTCGTTCCCGTCGGTCTCCCCCTCCGGCGCCGTGGCACCCTCGGGTTCAATCACCACATGCGCAGCCGTGTCCTCGCCGACATCCGCCACGCCGCCAGCACCAAAAGCACCACCAGCGTGCATCACAAATCGCGCGGACACAAGCGACCCGCCCAAGCAAGCAACGTCGCCATCGGCACCGGCTGCAGCAAGCCACGAGGCATCGACAGAAAGCCGACAGCCGGCCGCGCCATCGCCAAGACCTGCGTCCTGCAGACACACACCATAAACGCGCACGCCCGCTTCGGGTCGGCGCCGATGGCCTCGCCCGCGTAGCCATTAAGCTCCAGGTGGTCGGCATCGGTCCAGACCCAGCCGGGGCCCGACACGCCCGGCTCGTAGTACGTCGCGCCCGCGATGATGAGGCTCTCCGCGCCAGCGGCATAAGAAGGCCCGCCCAGCAAAACGCATAGGCAGGCCATGACGGTAAGCAGGATATAGTGTCGGCTAGTGTGGAATGCGGCAGCAAACATAACCGCTCCGATCTTCGCAAGAGCCAATGGAAACCGCACCAGGAAATGCCCTGGTAGCAGCAGTTATTAGTTTAGCGAGATCAGACAACGGGCAAAGAAGAAACCCTGCGATCGATTACCAAAATTAGGCGTAAATCGTTTTGCCAGTCGGTGAACGGAAACGGCGATCACGTCGAGTTTTCAATGCAGAATCAAGACTCCTCAGGTCATACGTTTCGATTAGTACAATAGCCCCATGCGAAGCGATAGAGAAAGGTAACAACATGAGTCTAGAACAGGAACAGCGCACCCTTGATAGAAGGCAGCGCGAATTGACAGACCTCCAAAAGAAGCTTGCGAGGGAACAGTCAAAGCTCACCGCGGCTGAAACAAAAGCGAACGCCGCACAGACGGCGGCAACGAAGGCGCGTACGGAATCGACCCGTAGTAGCAAACTACGATCCTACCAATCCGCCTTGCGCGACAAGGAGCGCGCGCAGAAGGAGATTGCGAGCCTTCAGGGTAAAATCGCAGTAAAGCAGAAAGAAGTGAACACGGCAACCGCAAAGGTCGGACGTGAAAGGCAGCGTATAGAAAACGTCGCTGCGAAGAAACGCAAGAAGGACGCTCTCCAGCTCAACAGAGCCATGGGCTCAATGAACCGCACAATCGAAGATCATGCGACAAGGCTTGAAACACTAGAAAACATGCCTGAGAAGGTTACGGTGTTATATCTCGGCACGTCTCCCGAGGACGAGGTGCGTCTCAGGATCGAGGCAGAAGCACGAGACATCCACGAGGCTATACGCAAGTCGGACAATCCCCAATGCGTCGCTTTCAACGACCGATGGGCGGTGCGACAGAGCGACCTGCTTCAAGTGCTCAATGAAACTAACCCCGACATCGTCCACTTCAGTGGTCACGGAGCAGCTGACGGAAGTATTGTGCTCGAAGATCAGTTTGGTAATTCAGTTCTTCTCGATAAAGAGCGTCTATCGGTGGTTGTCGGCGCTGCCGCCAAACACGTTAGACTGATCGTTTTCAACGCCTGCTACTCTGATGAGGAGGCTGATAAGATACTGCGCCATGTCGATGCGACGATAGGCATGACGAATTCCATATCGGACGCCGCTGCGAAGGCGTTCGCCGCCCAGCTGTATTCGAGCATCGGATTCGGCCTCGACCTGCAAACCGCCTTCAATCAGGCTCGTGCCGCGATCGCGCTTGCTTCGCCAGAAGAATTCGATACACCGAGACTTAGGGTTAGCGAGGGAGTAGAAGCTGAGACAATGGTGTTCGTGGGCTAACATGCTATAAAAATCGCATTGCCTGTCAGGTGCAAGGAGTCCAGACGTATATCAAATGATCCTGTATCGGCGCTAGCTGATACGGGATCATTCTTGACATTGAGATTATTAAGCAAGGCTAGAGTCGCTGCTTGGGCAACCGCTCTCCCCTAGTCCCGCTTAAACAAATCCCTCGTGTACACCTTGTCCGCCACGTCCGCGAGCTCGTCGCTCCAGCGGTTGGCCACGATCACGTCGCAGCCGGCCTTGAAGGCCTCCAGATCGTGGGTCACCTCGGAGCCGAAGAACTCCGACGCGTCCAGCGTGGGCTCGTAGACCACCACGGGCACGCCCTTGGCCTTCACGCGCTTCATGACGCCCTGGATGGAGCTCGCGCGGAAGTTGTCGGAGTTGGACTTCATCGTCAGGCGGTACACGCCCACGACCGGCTTCTCCTTGCCCTCGTACACGCGGTCCCACACCATCTGCAGCACCTCGTCGGCGACGAAGTCCTTGCGGGTGCGGTTGGCCTCCACGATGGCCTCGATCAGGTTCTGGGGCACGTCCTTGTAGTTAGCCAGCAGCTGCTTGGTGTCCTTGGGCAGGCAGTAGCCGCCGTAGCCGAAGCTGGGGTTGTTGTAGTGGCTGCCGATGCGCGGCTCCAGGCACACGCCGTCGATGACGTCGCGGGTGTTGAGGCCGCGGACCTCGCAGTAGGTGTCGAGCTCGTTGAAGTAGGCCACGCGCAGCGCCAGGTAGGTGTTGGCGAAGAGCTTTACGGCCTCGGCCTCGGTGGTGCCCAGCACGAGCTCCGGGATGCCCTTGGAGCCGTCGGCGTTCACGCGCTCCAGCTCGGCTGGGTCCGCCCCTTGGGCAAGCAGGCGTGCGAAGCGCTCGGCCGCGGCGACGGCGTCGGCGTCCTCCTTCGGCGCGCCCACCACGATGCGGCTGGGGTGCAGGTTGTCGTAGAGAGCCTTGCTCTCACGCAGGAACTCGGGGCTGAAGAAGATTTTGGAATCGCCCAGCCTCTCGCGAAGGCCCGCGGTGTAGCCCACGGGGATGGTCGACTTGATGACGATCCAGGCGTCCGGGTTCACCGAGCGCACGGCGGCGATGGCGGCCTCGACGGAGCTCGTGTCGAAGAAGTTCCTGTCCGAGTCGTAGTTGGTGGGCGTGGCGATAACGGCGTAGTCGGCGCCCGTATAGGCCTCGGCCACGTCCACGGTAGCGTGCAGGTCGAGCTCGCGCTCACCCGCCTTTGCTTCCGCCAGGAAGCGCTCGATCTCGTCGTCCTGGATGGGCGACTCGTAGTTGTTGATCTTCTCGACCTTCTCGGGCACGATGTCCAGTGCGTGGACCTCGTTGTGCTGCGAGAGCAGGACGGCGAGGGACAGGCCGACGTAGCCGGTACCGGCGACAGCAATCTTCATGTCATTCTCCAATTGTCAAAGAACAATAATTCGTATGAAAATGGCCCCTGTTACAGGGCCATGATTTCCTAAATGTTGTAGTAGCGCTTATACCACTTGGCGAAGGCCCTCAGGCCGTCCTCGAGCGGCGTCGCGGGCTTGTAGCCCAGATCGCGCTGGAGCGCCGTGGTGTCCGCATAGGTGACGGGCACGTCGCCGGGCTGCATGGGCACGAGCTGCTTGTGCGCCTCGAAGTCGTAGTCGGCCGGGAGCACGCCCTCCTCAACCAGCACGCGCTGCAGTGTGTCGACGAAGTCAAGC
>URWZ01000159.1 GCA_900551625.1 uncultured Collinsella sp. | reverse complement strand
TAGCGTCTCGTGGGCTCGGAGATGTGTATAAGAGACAGCCATTTATTAGACCACGGCACAGTCCATGCAATTTTTTAGAAGGCTGTGATGCGCGCAAGGTCAGGTGGCATATTAGGATGGTTGATAATACAGAATGTTTCATCGTTTCTGCCGCGGGACGTCTTCTGCCCTTTAAGGCTGAATTTAGCGAGAGAGGTCTTTGTATGTCGAGTCCGACACAAGAGAAGCTAACTCTGATGCGCTATATAGAGTTGCTCGAGGAAGATGACCTTGTTGTTTCCAGACCGAGCGCTTCGTGCGACCAGCGCATTGAGTTTGCGACTGATGACTCGCGCCAGGTGCGTCCGGGCACGTTGTTTGTCTGCAAGGGCCGTGCGTTTAAGCGCGAGTACCTGCTTTCGGCAATCGCCGATGGCGCCGTGGCCTACGCTTCCGAGGTCGATTACGATGTTGATCTTCCCGCGGTGATTGTGAGCGATATTCGTCGCACGCTCGCCGTGGTGGCAGATGCCTTTTATGGGCACCCGTCGGGTAAGGTGAAGGTCTGCGCCTTTACAGGCACCAAGGGCAAGTCGACCTGCAGCTTTTATCTGCGCGGCATCCTCGCCAACGAGGCCAAGCTTACGGGCTGTCATCGACCCGCTCTTAATACGGGCATTGAGTTCGACGACGGCATCGAGACGGGCCCTTCCAAGCTGACGACCCCCGAATCCTTCCTGCTGCAGTCTCGCATCGCACATGCTGCGGAGGCGGGTGCCCCGTGGCTGGTTATGGAGGCATCGAGTCAGGGCCTCAAATACGAGCGAACGGGCAAGATTGACTTTGAAGTCGGCGCCTTTACCAATATCGGCGAGGATCACATTTCGCCGATTGAGCATCCGACGCTCGAGGATTACTTTGCCAGCAAGCTCAAAATCTTCTCGCAGAGCCGTTTTGCCGTGGTCAATCTCGATATGGATAAGGTCGATCGCGTGCTCGAGGCGGCATCTCGTTGCGAACGTACGGTGACGTTCTCCCTGACCGACGAGCGTGCCGATGTGCTTGCGCTGGCGATTCGCAATGGCGACTGCGGCGTGGTGGCAACGGTGCGCACGCCCCGCTTTACGCGCGACATTGTGATTCCCACGCCGGTTAAGTTCAATGTGTCCAACGCGCTTGCCGCTATTGCCTGCGCCGAGGCCCTGGGTATTTCCGAAGAGGGCATCGTCCATGGCTTTGAGGGCGTCTTCGTTCCTGGCCGTATGGAGCTCTATCCGTCCGTATCGGGCAAAATCCTGGGCATCGTCGATTTTGCACATAACGGCATGAGCCTCGAGACGCTCCTGCGTGACTTGCGCGAGAACTATCCCGAGCGCGAGCTGGCGGTTGTATTTGGCGCTACGGGCGGTAAGGGTGTCGATCGACGCACCACGATGGGCATCGCCGCTGGCAAGTATGCCGACCGAATCGTGATTACCGAGGATGACCCCGGCCCCGAGGATGTCGAGGACATCTGCGCCGAGATCGCGCGCAACGTTCAAGCGCAGGGAAATGATAACTGGCAAATCGTGACTGATCGCGTTGCCGCTATCGAGACTGCCGTGCGCGAAACTGTCCGTCCTGCCGTGGTCATCGTGACCGGTAAGGGCGAGGAAGAGTGTATGCTGCGCAAGAACGGACCCGAGCCTTGTGAGCGCGACGGTTCGATTCTCAAGCGCACCCTTGCGGCGTACGACGCCTAGACCAGCCCCTTCTATGTAAACGGAGTGACCATGTCCCACAACATCCTGCCGACCGTTGCCGCGCTTTCGGGCGAGATGCGCGAGCGCCTTGCCAAGGTCAAGTATGTCTTTACCGATCTGGACGCCACGATGCTCGCCCCCGGCTCGTGCGTGCTGCGCGATAACGACGGCAATCCCTCGACCAAGCTCGTCGAGGCGGTTGTCGCGCTCGCCCGTGCCGGCATCCAGGTGGTTCCCACCTCGGGTCGCAATCGCACCATGATCCATGAGGACGCCCGCGTGCTCGGCCTCAACTCCTACATCGGCGAGATGGGCGGCCTGGTCATGTACGACCTCAAGGCCAACGACTGGGAGTACCTGACGGGCGACATGCCCTACGACCCCGCCTGCGGTCTCACGCCGCACCAGGTGATTGAGCAGACCGGCGTGTGCGAGAAGATCCTTGCCCGCTGGCCGCACAAGATCGAGTACCACAACGACATGTCGACCGGCTACAAGTACCGTGAGGTCACCGTCGGCATGCGCGGCGATGTGCCCGACGATGAGGTCCAGGCCATCCTGGACGAGGCCGGCTGCGGTCTGGTCTGGGCTTGCAACGGCCATCTGACTCACCTGTCCAAGCCGACGACGCTCGAGCTTAATCGCGTTGAGGACGGCCGCGCCTTCAACATCAATCCGGCGGGTCTCAACAAAGGCGTTGCCATTGCGCGCTTCTGCGAGCACCTGGGGATCGAGCGCGAGGAGACGCTTGCGCTCGGCGACTCCGAGTCCGACTTCTACATGGCCGACCATGTTGGTATGTTCTGCCTGGTCGAGAACGGTCTGACGAGCGCCGGTGCCCCGGAGTTCTTGGACGCCTGCGACAATGCCTATATTACGCGCGGCAAGATTGTCGACGGTTGGGTGGCAACGGCCGAGCTGTTGGTCGCGGCCCGTTCGTAGCGCGACGCATCACGCATGGTCGCATTTTTCGAGAGAGAATCTGGTGAGGTAATGTCCGATATCGATAATCTGGCTGGGGACACGCGTCCGATCGGCGTGTTCGACTCGGGCCTGGGCGGCTTAACGGTCGCGCGCGCGATCGCAACGGCGCTTCCGCACGAGTCCGTCTACTATTTCGGTGACACTAAACGCTGCCCTTATGGCACCCGCACCGAGGACGAGGTTCGCTCGTTTGCGCTGCAGGCGGGCCGCTGGCTATCGAGGCACGACGTTAAGATCATGGTCATCGCCTGTAACACGGCGACCGCCGCGGCCTTGCGTCTGGCTCAGCAAGTGCTCGACGTTCCCGTGATCGGCGTGATCGCCCCGGGCGCACGCGCCGCCATCAACAGCACGCGTACGCGTCGCGTGGGCGTGCTCGCCACCAACCTCACCATTCGCTCGGGCGCCTACACGCGCGCCATCCAGGATTTGGATGCTGGTGTCGATGTGTATGGCTGCCCGGCTTCGAGCTTTGTCGAGGTCGTCGAGCACGAGCTCGCCTCGGGCGCGCATCTGCAGGAGCAGTGGCTCGAGAACGAGGATATTTTTGATACGCCAGCCGTTCGCGCGCTGGTCGGCACCACAGTCGAGCCGCTGCACGATCGTGGCATCGATACCGTGGTACTCGGCTGCACGCATTTCCCGCTGCTGGTGGGTCCCATCCGCCATGCGCTGGGACCCGGGGTGCGCGTGGTGAGCTCCGCCGAGGAGACCACCCGCGAGCTGACCGATATCCTCACGCGCCGTGAGCAGCTGGCGGGCGATGCCGCCGAGCCACAGCATCGCTTTGCCACCACGTCTGACAACATTGCCGAGTTTGCGGTGGCGGGTAGCTTTATCTTTGGCCAGCCGCTCAAGAGCATCGAACATATCGATATCGACGAACTGAAATAGATGCAGGGTTATCGTCCAAAGACTTGCCCCCTTCTTTTGCCGAAAGGATATTTCTATGGAGTACATGCAGGTCAACCGCGCCAACGGCCGTGCCGCCAACGAGCTGCGCCCCGTCAAGCTCACCCGTGGTGTTATGAAGCATGCCCACGGCTCGTGCCTGGCTGAGTTCGGTGACACGCGCGTGCTGTGTGCCGCCACCATTGAGGAGGGCGTGCCGGGCTGGCGCAAGGGCGCCAAGGCCGGTTGGGTAACCGCAGAGTATGCCATGCTGCCGGCATCGACCGGTAAGCGCTGCAAGCGCGAGTACGCCAATCGTAAGGGCCGCTCCATGGAGATCGAGCGCCTCATCGGCCGCAGCCTGCGTACCGTCGTCAACATGAAGGCGCTCGGCGAGTACACCGTCACCGTCGACTGCGATGTGATCCAGGCCGATGGCGGCACGCGTACGGCGAGCATTACCGGCGCCTGGGTGGCGCTGCATGATGCCCTTGCCATGTGGGTCGAGGCGGGCAAACTCGAGCGCATTCCGCTCACGGGCCAGGTCGCTGCCATCTCAATGGGCGTTGTCGACGGCAACACCCTGCTCGACCTCGATTATTCCGAGGACAGCCACGCCGAGGTCGACATGAACCTCGTTGCCACCGATACCGGTGAGATGATCGAACTCCAGGGTACCGGCGAGCAGGCGCCCTTCGACCGCAAGCGTCTCAACGCCCTGCTCGACCTGGGCGATAACTGTCTCTTATACACATCTCCGAGCCCACGAGACG
>URWZ01000158.1 GCA_900551625.1 uncultured Collinsella sp. | reverse complement strand
CCAAGGCCCAGGGCAACCACCTTAAGGGCGCTGCCGCCGTCATCGATAAGGACTTTGCGGCCGAGAAGCTCGCCGAGCAGCTCGATGCCGATGCCCTGATTATCCTGACGGCCGTGGAGAAGGTTGCCATTGGCTTTGGCACCGACCACGAGCAGTGGCTCGACACGCTGAGCGCGGCTGACGTAAAGCGTCTATCCGAGGCCAACGAGTTCGGTCGCGGCTCCATGCTGCCCAAGGTTCAGGCCGCCTCGACGTTTGCCGAGAGCAAGCCGGGCCGCACGGCGCTCATCACGCTGCTCGAGAAGGCGCGTGACGGTCTTGCCGGCAAGACCGGTACCACGTTTACCGGCGACGCTGAGTAGGCATATCTGCACCATTGAGGAGGGTGCCCTGCGTCGCGGGGTGCCCTCCTTTGCGCTATGGAGAGCCAAGGGGCGTTCGCTGGAAAACGAGCGTGTGCCTGTTCCGACGGAGTGCGAGCTTGGTATGGTGGGTATAGCAACTATGGTGTCCAAGACAGCCAGGGGAGGTTTGCGGAGATGAAACTCGGTTGCGTCATTATGGCTTCGGGCGAGGGCAAGCGGTTTGGCTCTAACAAGATGCTTGCCGATATCTATGGCGAGCCGCTGATTGCCCGGACCATCGATTCGGTTCCCCAGGGCTTTGACGTTGTAGTTTCGACGCGTTGGCCCGAGGTTGCCCAGATTTGCGAGGACAAGCATTGCCCGTGCGTGCTGCACGATGGCGAGCTGCGCAGCGAAAGCGTCCGTGCGGGCCTTTCGTGGGGAGTCGAACGCAACTGGAAAGGTTGCCTCTTTTTGCCGGGCGACCAGCCGCTCGTGAGTTCGGATTCTTTTGAGGCTATGGTTCGTGCATTTGACGAGCGTGGCCGCAAGCATCCGGTGCGTCTTGCGTGCAACGGTGAGCCTTCGAGCCCGGTGCTCTTTCCGGCGGAACTGTTCGATGCACTTATGTGTCTCGAGGGCAAGGACGGCGGCGGTTCGATCCTCAAGGGCCGTATCGACGTGGTGCTGGTCGAGGCGCGTGCCTACGAGCTGTGGGACGTCGATACCGCCAAGGGACAGCAACGCATAACGGAGCATATCGCTGCCTGCTCGTGTTTTGATCGCGTGGCCAACTGTATTAATCAATAAGGAGCAACATGATCATCATCAAAAACGGCGCGCTCGTGACGCCACAGGGACTTCGCCGCGCCGATCTTGCCATGGAGGGCGATAAGATCGTGCGGATCGCCGCGGCGATTGAGCCGGCCGAGGGCGATACCGTCGAGGATGCCGCGGGCTGCTGGGTGTTTCCCGGCTTTATCGACGGCCACACGCACATGCAGTGCTGGACCGGCATGGATTGGACAGCCGATAGCTTTGAGACCGGCACGCGCGCGGCTGCCTGCGGCGGCACGACGACCATCGTGGACTACGCGACGGCCGATCGCGGCGTGACCATGCCCGATGCCCTTGCCGAGTGGCGTCGCCGCGCCGACGGCACCTGCACGGCAAACTACGCTTTTCATATGGCGCTCGCCGAGTGGAATGAGCGCAACCGCGCCGACCTTTCGGCCATGCGCGAGGCGGGCGTGTCGTCGTTTAAGACTTACTTTGCCTACGACCACCTGCGCTTGGACGATGCCGAGACACTCGAGGTACTGGAGGAGCTTAAGCGCCTGGGCGGTATCCTGTGCGTGCATTGCGAGAACGGTACGCTAGTGAATGAGCTGCAGAAGCGCGTGTTTGAGCAGGGTATCCACAGTCCCGAGGGCCATGCACTCAGTCGTCCGGATGTGTGCGAGGCCGAGGCAGTGAGCCGTCTGCTGTATCTGGCGCACCTGGCCGGGGACGCTCCGGTCAACGTGGTGCACCTTTCGACCAAGCTGGGGCTCGAGGCCATCCGTGCCGCCAAGGCGCGCGGGCAGAAGAATATCTATGTCGAGACCTGCCCTCAGTATCTGATGCTCGACGATACGTGCTACTTGGAGCAGGGCGAGGACGGCTTTGCGGGCGCCAAGTATGTGATGAGCCCGCCGCTGCGCCATGCTGGCGACCGTGTGGCTCTGCGCGAGGCACTTGTGGCCGGCGAGATCGATACGATTGCGACCGACCACTGCAGCTTTAACCTGCACGGGCAAAAGGATCGCGGACGCGACGACTTCCGCGCGATTCCCAACGGCGGGCCCGGTGTGGAGCATCGCCCCGTCGCGATCGCTACGAGCTTTGAGGGACAGCTGGGTCCCGAGGATCTGTGCCGCTTGATGAGCGAGAATCCGGCGCGCGTCTTTGGCATGTATCCGCGCAAGGGCTGTCTTGCCGAGGGTGCCGATGCCGACGTGTGCGTATGGGATCCCAAGGCGCGCTGGACGATCAGTGCCGCGACGCAGCATCAGGCTGTGGACTACACGCCGCTCGAGGGTTTTGAGGCACATGGCCGCGCCAAGGCTGTGTTTGTGAACGGCGTGCTGGCTGCGCGCGACGGCGAGCCCACCGGAGCCCAACCCGGCCGCTACGTCCCCCGCTAGCAGGAAGATCACCGGATTCCCCTCCGCAGTTGCGGTGGAATAGTTCCTGTTTAGCCGCCAAATAGGCCGTTTTAGGAACTATTTCACCGCAACTTATAGGTCTGCTGGGGCAGCGCCGGCTATTTGAGGCTGGTGGCGATGAGGGAGCTGTCGAGGACTGCCTCGAAGCGATCTGCCATCGTTGGGTCGGCAAGCGTGTCGACTTGGTTGAGCATGATGCGGGCATTGTTGAGTTCCAGCGCCTGCATCTCGGCATTGAGCACTTGGGCGACGCGCTCGGGCGTGGCGATGTCGGTGGGCTCGCAGCCGCAGCGCTCGCAAAAGAGCTCGGGGCGGTGGACGGCTTCGTTGATGGGCTTGCCGAACCCCGAGGCGCCGACGAGCCAGACGACGTTGGCCGTGCCAGAGGGAATTACCGGCTCCCAGGCGGCGTGGGCCTTGAGCGGGAGCCGCTTGCTGCCGTCTGCCTCGGCCAGGACGTAGTCAAAGCGCTGCGTCAGCTGGTCGAGCGGCTCGGCGGGGGAGGAGAGCTTGCCCGTCTGGGGGTCCAAAACACCCGCCTGGCAGATACTTCCGCGGCTCACGCCCGCGCATGCCTCGCAGGTGCAGCCGGGAACATGCAGGGTCCCCGGCTTCCAAGGCGCGGCGTCCAGGCGACGACTCGACCCGTCCCATGGCACGCCGGCGACGGGAAACATGTGCGTGGTGGTGCAGAGGAGCACGCGGCCGCCGGCGCGCATAAGCTCAAGGCCGAGCGTCTTTAGCAGGGTCGACTTGCCACCGCTGCCGATAATCGCGGTGATGCCCGGCTCGATCCTGAGCGCGGAGGCAAGGCCGCCGTTAATCGTTTCCATCTGTTCACCGCCGTATAATGCTGTGATAAGAAATAATCATCAGAGTAGCGGTCGAACCGCTTTTGCTCTGCTCAAACCGTAGCACAGGGAGGTGCCCCGGGAATGCTCGTTTATGTTCGCGGCGCCGGCGATATCGCCACGGGCGTGGCTGCTCGTCTGGTGCGCGCCGGCGTGTCGGTCGTCATGGCCGATATCGCGGTCCCCACGTGCATTCGTCGCACGATCAGTTTTTGCGAGGCCATTCGCCTGGGAGAGGTCCAGGTCGAGGGCATTCGTGCTCGCTTGGCGCAAACGCCGGCCGAGGCGCTTGCAATTATCGAGGCGGGGGATGTCGCCGTGGTGGTGGACCCCCGGGCACAGATGCTCGGCGAACTTAGGCCCGCGGCCGTGGTAGACGCGATTCTGGCCAAGCGCAATCTGGGCACCACGCGCGACATGGCTCCTGCCGTCATCGCGGTGGGGCCGGGCTTTACCGCGCCGGTTGATTGCGATGCCGTGGTCGAGACTATGCGCGGGCATTTTTTGGGCCGCGTCATTACCCAGGGCTCACCCCGGCCCAACACGGGCGTGCCGGGTATCATCGCCGGCTATGGCAAGGAGCGTGTTATCCACAGCCCCGCCGCCGGTGTGTTTAGGTCCGACCGCGCGATCGGCGACATCGTGAGTGCAGGCGATGTGATCGGGTATGCGGGCGATACGCCCATGTTCACGACGATTGACGGCTGCCTGCGCGGCCTTTTGGCAGACGGCGTTCAAGTCACCGAGGGCTTTAAGTGCGCCGATGTCGACCCGCGCGGCGACGCCAGCTACATCAACTATATTTCGGACAAGGCGACATCGGTCGGCGGCGGCGTGCTCGAGGCGCTCGCCATGCTCACCGACGTTTTTAGGGGATAGGAAACGCAATGGAAAAGCTCGATGTTGTGAATGCGGCGCTTGCTGCCCTGCGTGCTGGCGAGACGTGCGAGCTCGTGGTCGTGGCCGGTACGGCGGGATCGTCTCCGCGCGGTGTGGGCG
>URWZ01000157.1 GCA_900551625.1 uncultured Collinsella sp. | reverse complement strand
CTTCCGGGCTTCTCGAGGGTCGTCTGGGATGAATGGGGAAAGAAAGGGGTCCGTATGGATACCAAGGCATTAAAGAAGCAGATGGGTGCCGCCATCGCCATGGTCCTCGTGGCAGCCGTAGCGTTGGGCTCTGCCACGTTCGCATGGTTTGTGACGAACAATAAGGTCGACGCCACCACGAGCACGATTTCCGCTCAGTCGAACGCTGCGTTTATGACCATCACGAATGGTATGACGGGCGCAAGTGGGGTTGACACCACTACAGTCACTACTAATGTCGAGAAGAAAGCTCTCTTCCCCGCGACCTACGGCGAGGAAACCGGTGCCACTAAGGGACAGTGGATGACTGGCTTCGGTAAGGAACTTGATGATGGTACGCTTAATAGTGCACTCGAGCTTTGCAAGGACCCGAACAATGCCGAAACCGCTGGATCTACTGCTGCAGCAGTGAAGGGCAGCTATGCGCTTCAGCAGGATTACAACATCAGCTCTAAGGGTCAGAATCTGACTAATCTCGAAGTTGATAAAGTCGAAGTTGCCAAGAATGCAGCGTCAAGCTCTGAGCTCATGAAGGCCTTGCGCGTGCTGGTTACGAACGATAGCGGGAACACTTGGGTAGTATACGGACAGAAGGCGAACTCGACTGAGTTCGAGGTTAAGCTTACTTCTGCTGATCAGAATGCCGCTGTAACTCTTGGCGATATCACCGCTGGTCAGGATACTGCAGTCCATGTTTACCTTTACTACGAGGGCAAGGATGATGTAGTTAAAACCACGAATCTTGAGAATAACCTGTTGACCGATACTGCAAAGATGACGGTTTTCTTTAAGGCTAAGGCAGCCAACAAATAGTCTGCGTTTGTACGCTGGCTTAAGAGGGCAGGTTCCCAGCCCGGGATCCTGCCCTTTTCCTTAATGAAGGGAGGCGACGGGTATGCACGATTCAGTAAAGAGGCTCAAGGTTCAGCTTGTTGGGGCAGCGTTGACCGTCGTCGTCTCGGCGGTGGCGCTTTCTGCAACTACCTACGCATGGTTTGTCACGAATAGTAGAGTTCATGCGACTACCAGCACCATTTCCGCTCAAGCGAATGGCATGGTACTCCAAATCGTTGAGGGTGACACACCCGACCACGGCTCCGACACCTCCACGGTCGCTTCCGCAGCCGGTCACGAGATTAGCCCTTCATCGACGAACGATGCCAAAAACTGGTACGTTCCCCAAAGCTGGCAGGGCGTTAATGTGAGCACCTATCAAAAGGTCGACACATCCATTTCGGGTGAGAATCCCGGCAAGTACACTATTCAAGGCAACGATTACTATGCATTCACCGTTGCGAATTACACGCTGTATACCGTGGCGAACACCGGCGTTGCCGACGTGTATTTGGATGCGAGCAACGGCTCGCTCATAACGATTACGCAGCATGGCGGCACGCAGAAATGGTTCGACAAAATCAAAGACAGCCTGCGCGTGGGCATTGTAATTAACGGCGAGCTGCGCGTTGTCTATGCGCCAGCTGCTCCCTCGACAGCCGATACGGGCAACGATGTGACTACCGTTGCAGGTTGGTCGTGTGTCAACTCTGAATCTCTGAACGAGGTTGTTGCCCCTACGTATTTGCATCTTTCTGGCACCGATTCGCTCGATCAAAACGGCAATAACTGGGGTGCCACGAAAGCGGGCGAAGGCTACATTAGGCCGAGCGGCAACGCGCAAAAGGTCGCTTCGAACGTCGATTACAACGGCACGAACATGAAAGTTGTCGTTTGGATGGAAGGCACCGACAGCGATTGTCAGAATATGTCTGGCCTCGATGTGGGCGAAGGAAGCCCGACCTTTGACGTAACGGTCAGCTTGGTTGGCATCGTAGCTGATTCAAAGTAGTGTAAACGCTGCTAGCAACTTTGATAAAAGACGAGGGCCAGTTCAGGTTTGAACTGGCCCTCGTCTTGTTTATATCAATATTGGTTCGGCTATAGCCCGTACACCGCAACCATGGCCTCGCCGATGCGGTGGGGTACGCCGGTGACATGACCAGGCAGTCGTTCTGGTTCAATAAGGGCTATCTGGAGCACATTCTGGGGCTGTAGCCTTCGAGTTGGCAATTCGGCTACTTGCGCATACTCGATTTACGAGGATTTTCACACTCGATTTTCGAGGAAATCTGGACTCGATTTTCGAGCTTTGCCCTACAGGTAAATCCCCTCGAACAGGGTCTTGTGGAACTGGGTGTGGTGGCCGCATGCCCAGGTGAAGAGTGCCTGGTCAAAGTCGCCTTTGGTGGCGGGGATGCCATAGACGCCAGCGACTTCCACGCGCACGAACTCCAGCGCGGGCAGCTTGTTGATGGCCGTGAGCGCAAACGGCGACGTGGGCTCCTCGAACAGGTAATGGCTGCCTTGCAGCGCGCCGCAGCCGGTGCAGGTGCTGGCGAGCGATACGGCCTTGGTGGTGCGCGACGTTACGGGCTTGTAGCCGCAGCGCTCGCGCAGGTAGTCGCGGATCTCGGCCGGCACGCAGCCCAGCGCGGGAACGATGGCTATGGCGTTGGCGCGGGCGGTGTCGATCACGATGTGGCCCGCGTCGTCCATGGCGGGCGCAGCGCTGGGCGTAGCCTTGCTGCCCGAGTCCTCGGCCGCCCAATACGGAATGCCAAAGGCCGCGACCGTCGTCTGCTCGTGACACTTCCAACATTCGCGCTTGCCCAGCACCAGGTAGATGTAGGGCGCGCTGGGGTCGGAGCGATCCACGCCGGGCAGCCACGCGGCAAAGGGCTCGGGGTTGACGCCATCGGGCACGTACCAGATCTTCTTGACCCGGTCCCACTTGGCGCCCAGGGCCTTGGCCTCGTCTTTGTGCGAAAAGGGAACATCGAGCTCGGTGCGCATGGCGGCTCCTTTGTGTGGCTTGCGGTGCATGTGCTCCAAGGATACCCCAGCGGCGGGTGTGTGGTCGCTAAACGAGCGCTTCGACCGCCCGAGAAGTCGCGGAGCATTTTGGCGGGGGCGTGCCGTCAAGCAAATGGGCAAGTGCATGGTCAGCTTTTGGTCAGTTGAGCGGCAACCTTGCCAAAAGCTTGACGGATTTGCATTTAGACGTCGAAGAATGAGCAGTTTGGACGCGCCGCGGCAAAAAACCGCCGGTTGTTTGTCGAAAACTCGCCAGGGTCGCGAGCCGCCGCCGACGCGCGTGCTATCTTCGCGCCATGGGGCACTTTATCGTTTCACATAACGCTGCGCTGGCGCTCTTGGCACACATCCCGAACCCGCGCTTTGGGGATTCGGAACCAGAGGTCGTGTCGATTGCGGACGCCTGCGCGCTCTGCGACCAGGAGGCGCAGGAGTTTATCGGTCGCTACGACCTGGGGATCGAAACGCTGGATTTGTTGGTGCCGTCGCGAGCCGACCGTCGGCAGAGCAAGCATGTTAAGACGCACCTGTGCACCAACGAGCTCCCAGCAGGTTCGTTTATCTCGCTGGGCCACTGGAGAGGCGACCTGGATGCGTACGTATGCTCTCCCGAGCTGGCGTTTTTGCAGGCCGCGCACGATGACGATGCAGCGGCGGCCATCTATGCCGGTTATGCCATGACATCGGACTATCGGCTGGATAACCTTGCTCCCGGTGGGGTAACAAGCAGGGATGCGGGCATGCGCGATGGCAGGCTCACGACCAAGGAGCTCATCGCGGCGTATATCGAGAAGTCCCCCAAGGTGAGAGATCTTGCGAAGGCAAAGGCGCTCCTTGCATATGTGATCGAGGGGTCGCGCTCTCCGAGGGAATCGGGGCTGTGCATGTTTATGTCGCTGCCTACGCGCTACGGCGGGTATGCATTGGGCAAGGCCGAGCTCAACAAGAAGGTCTTCATCCGCGATGGATACAACGATGGGCGCAATCGCAGGCTTCGCGTGTTGGAACGCACGCCCGACATAACGCTTACGGCTAAAGTCGAGGTGGGCATGGATAAAGTAAAGGCCGGGCTGCTGCCAGAGGTACTGACCGCGATGGTCGATTACGACAGCGATGCCATCCACGACGGAAGCGAGAAGATCCACAAGGATGCCGAGCGCCGCAACGAGTTACAGCTGCTGAGCGGCGTGGCGTACTTTACCGTGACGACTGACCAGGCAAATGACTACGACAAGCTCGTTCGGCTGTGCGAACGCATCCGGCGGAAGCTGCATCGGAATAAGCGACCCATTTTTAACAAGCCCATGAGCGAGGAACAGCGATATTTTGCCCTCAAGCGCGTCGAAACGAAGCGTTTTAAGCTTTGGCAAACGGTTATCGAGGCGCGTCAACATTAGTAGGGGCGGTTGCTAGGGGTGGGGCCAGGGGCCTTATTTTCAGGTCTAATACTTTTCCCGAGAAGTGAACGAGCTAAATCGGACCCCCGAAGCATC
>URWZ01000156.1 GCA_900551625.1 uncultured Collinsella sp. | reverse complement strand
GGTATCGGTGGAAATAATCCAATTTTGCGAGAAGGCGCCACGTGGCGGTAGTGCCGTTCGATGGCCAAAATGTCCAATTTGAGCGCGCGAAAGCGTCGGGCCCCCGGGACGCTTTCGATATGCCAGGTAGTCTGGCCGCTAACGCAACATATGCGCGACCAGCTCGGCGCGAGTTCCGATACCAAGCTTGGCATACACTCCTGATAGGCGGTTTTTGACGGTGCCCGGCGATACTCCCATATGGCGTGCGATTTCGGCGTTGGTCCACCCGCGACAGGCGAGCATGGCCATGGTGAATTCCGTGGTCGTTAGATCGTCGGCCACGTCCTCGCCCGAATCGGGGTTGTGGATGCGCCGCCAGCCGTAGCTGAATCGATACGTAATCTCGATGATGCGTGCGAAGTCGTCAGGGTATTGCGTTTTTAGACACGCCTCGATAAGCCCCTGCAAAAGGCCGTGGTGCTCGCCGATGAGTTCGATAAGGCCGTCGGGACGCGCAACGTCCCAAGCGGCTCCGAAGTGTGCCTTTGCGGTGTCGATGTCCTTGAGGCTCATGCAGGCCATGGAAGCCGACAAGTGCAGGAACAGCTCCGAGATGGGATAACTTCCCTGTTTCATGATCAGGGCGTTTTCCGCCATGCCCAGACTGCGGCCATATTCGCCGCGCAGGTACAGGGCATGCGCCATCACGTAGCTGGCGAACAGGCGCAGGCCTTCGGGCAGATGCGCCGCAAGTGGATAAAACTCTTCGGCGGAATGCGGGGAAGGCAAGTGCAGCAGGACGCTCGCGGCCGAGGCGAACAGGATATGCGTGGCGTGGACGGCGGGCGATTCCTCGTCAGTTGGCGCATCGAGGATGCCCGCAAGGCAACGGCGGGCATCGGCGATACGGTTGAGCGACAGACTGGCATATCCGCAGATAAGGCATGCGGAATAACGCAGTGCGGGGTCGGTGGCGTCGAGATAGGGGCGCGCCGTCTTGGCGGCGAGGGTGGCCTGTCCGCGAAAGTACAGCGCTTCTGCCGTGGCGATGGTGCGTGAATCGGGGTCGGAAATGCCTGCAACCGCAGCGTCAATCTGCCCCGGCACAAAGGCAGTGCACATCAACGGCATGGGAATGCGCGGGTAGCCATCGCAGTCCATCTTCCATCTCCCATCAGGTGGCAACAATGCAGCAATTGTACTCCTGTTGCTCGGGACTCCTTTCGTTTTACTGTTCGGTTAACGCTGCGGATCGTTTTGGAAGGCTTACGAGCATGGTAGCCCCGTTCTCGGAACTTGTTTCGACCTCTACCGTGCCACCGTGAAGTGCTGCAATCTCCCAAACAAGCGCTAGCCCGAGTCCTGCGCCGCCGTATGCCCTGCTGCGGGATTTGTCTAGACGAAAGAACGGCTGGAAGATGCTCTCTCGGTACTGCTTGGGTATTCCCGGGCCCTCATCTTTGACTCGCAGGAGCACGTGGCTGTCGCTGTCGCTGATGGAGACATTGACAGTCGAGCCGGTGCGGCTGTAACGGATGGCGTTTTCGGCCAGGTTGAACAGCAACCGATAGAGGAGCGTGTCGCTCCCGATTACTAAAGCGTCTCCAGCACAGTTGAGGGCTATGCCCTTATTTTCGGCAAGTGGCGCAAGGTCAGTGAGGACCTCTTCGGACAAGGGACCGAGTTCAACATCGTCCTCGCAAGGAACGCTGCGGAGCTCACTCATTTCAAGCAATACCTTGGTCATTCGAGACATGCGCTCGGTTTGTTCTTGTAGCAGGCCGAGCAGCTCGGCTGTTTCTGGTTGCAAACCGGAGTGCTCGGAGATGAATAGTTCAATCTGTGCTTGCATAAGGGCGAGCGGGGTGCGCAGCTCGTGTGCGGCGTTGCCGGTAAACTGACGCTGTGCAGAGAATCCTTCGCCAAGACGGGCGATCATGTCGTTGAAAGAGGCGCTGCATTGTTGTAGCTCGGTGGGCACATCTTCACTGAGTCTGATTTCGCTTAGGTTGTCAGGCTGCACGCGCTCTACCTGGGCGGCGAAATCCCGTAGCGGTTTGAGTGCACGGCCGCTCACAAAGTATGCCAGCACGCCGCCAAGGAGTGTGACTCCAGCCGTGATGCACCAGGTTGTCGTGCCAAAAGACTCCTGTGCGTCGTTTACGACGATCGTGACCTTGTCATCGGGGGTCGCTTTCGTTGGGTCGAACGCCTGGGGCGAATCTTCGCCGGTTGCGTTAAAGGCCGAGATGTTGCTGCCGATGGCATCCATGTAGCGCATGCCCGTATAGCCGACCAGGCAGTTCGTCAGCACGCATGCTGCACACGTGAGCAGTGCCGTCATAATCGTTATGCGCCATTGCAGCGAAAGCCTTTTCATTCGCTATCCTCCATAACGTAGCCCTCTCCAATTCGATTGCGAATCGGGTCGTATCCCAAAGCGATGCGTAGCTTTTTGCGGAGTGACGAGATATGAACGCGGATTGCGTTGCTAAAGCTGTTCACGCTGCTATCCCAAACGTGCTCGATAAGCTCCTCTTGGCTTACCGGACGCCCCTGATTAAGCATCAGGTATTCCAAGATTCCCGTTTCCTTGCGCGTAAGAGATAAAGCCTCACTGTCCACGGAAGCGATGCGCGCCTTGGTGTCAAAGCTGAGCTTTCCGCAGGTTAAAACTATGTCGCTTTGTGCGAAGCGCCTGAGGGTAAGGCTGCGGATCCTTGCTGCAAGTTCGTCCAGATGAAACGGCTTGGTGAGGTAATCGTTGGCGCCGGCATCGAGTCCGTCGACTTTATCGGATACTTCGCCACGCGCGGACAGAATCAGTACCTTGGTCTCGCAATCGGTTTTCCTAAGTTCCCTGAGCACGGTCATGCCGTCGACATGGGGAAGATTGAGGTCGAGTACCACGAGGTCAAAGGCTTCGATGCCCAGCAGGTCGAGCGCCTCCTGTCCATCGTGACAGCAGTCGACGCTGTACGCCAAGTTTCGCAAGCTGCGCGCGATTGCATCGCACAGTGCTCGCTCGTCCTCGACGATCAAAATACGCATAACAGTCTCCTTGCACATTTCAAATCGCGCTTAACACGGATTTTATAGTCGATATGGTCCAATAGGTCGCGTGACGAAAGGAGTGGTCAAGTTGTTCAAAGCGATAAAACCTGTAATGCAGGTTGCGTTGCTGATCGTCGGTGTGGCCATGGTGTGCTTTGGCGTTATGCGTGGCGAGGCGGATGCCGTGCTGGCCAAGGCGATTAGGCTGTGCTTGGAGTGTATCGGAATTGGATAAAAGAAAAAACACCGTGTCGCATGTTTTGGCCAGAATTCGCGGATTCATTCAGGCGGCGGCAACGCTCATCACCAACATTCACCTGCCAAACTTTGCTAAAGGCGGCATCTATCAGGGCGCGGGAAAAACAGTCTGCGTACCCGGGCTTAACTGCTATTCGTGCCCCGCGGCATCGGGTGCGTGCCCCATCGGGTCGTTCCAGTCGGTGGTGGGTTCATCTAAGTTCAACTTCTCCTACTACGTTACCGGTACGCTCATTTTGCTCGGCGTGCTGCTGGGACGCTTTGTATGCGGCTTTCTGTGCCCGTTTGGCTGGCTTCAGGAGCTGCTTCATAAGATTCCCGGCAAAAAGTTCTCCACGAAAAAGCTCAAGCCGCTCACGTACATCAAGTACGTCGTGCTGTTGTTTGCCGTGGTGCTGCTGCCCGTCTTGGTGGTTAACGACGTGGGCATGGGCGACCCGTTCTTTTGTAAGTACATCTGTCCGCAGGGTGTGCTCGAGGGCGCCATTCCGCTGGCCATTGCCAATGCCGGCATTCGATCTGCGTTGGGACATCTCTTTACTTGGAAACTTGTCGTTCTCATTGCCGTGGTAGTGCTGAGTGTTTTGTTCTACCGCCCCTTCTGCAAATGGATTTGCCCGCTCGGCGCATTCTATGCGCTCATGAATAGGGTGTCCTTGTTGGGGATTCAGGTTGACGCGTGCAAATGTGTCTCGTGCGGCAAGTGCTCAAAGGTTTGTCAGATGGACGTTGATGTGGTCCGCGCGCCCAATCATGCCGAATGTATCCGGTGCGGAAAGTGCATCGGGGCCTGTCCTGTCGATGCCATCAGCTATCGCTATGGCCTGGATGTGTCGGCGGAAAAGCTTCCCTTGACCGCCGATAAAAAGTAAACAAGCTTCGACAAAACGGAGGAATGACCATGAAGCTTTCTAAGATTGCGGCCCTGTTTATGGTGCCGGTATTGGCCTTGTGCCTTGTGGCATGTTCGGCGCCCGGTGGCAATGCGAGCGAATCTGCGAGCTCCGATCCTAAGATTGCAGAACTCACTGCGCAGAAGCCGGCCAATGCCGACGAGGCCACCGAGCTGTATGCGAAGCTCATGCAGAAGGAGAACGAGATCTTTTCGAGTGATAACGCGCTGTGGGAAAAGG
>URWZ01000155.1 GCA_900551625.1 uncultured Collinsella sp. | reverse complement strand
AATGCCGTCTGCAAAACGCTTTCTTTACTGTAATAACTGACGTTTACCCAGATAAAACCTGCCAAAATAAACCTGTCCCTTTTTGGTAGGTAGAATTACCCATAAGACGAGTATGTTTCTGAGTTATTTCGTGTTGACCCATTTGAGCGGGATAGGGTATAACTCTACTCAACCGCTAGGGATTTTATTGAGAAAGGTGTTCTCCCATGAGCAAGAACCTCTCCCAGCAGGTCGTTCTCGACCGCCGCGGCTTCGTTGCCGCCACCTTCGCAACCGTCGCCGGCCTTGGTCTTGCCGGCTGCTCCGACACCAGCGCCGAGGCCGACAAGGGTTCCGCCGCCGGCTCTTCCAAGAGCTCCAATGATACCGAGGCTTCCACCACGCTCGACGCCAAGGCATTCGACAAACTCGTCGACAACGGCCCCAAGGCCGATGACGATACCATCGCCGCCAGCACCTGGGCCACGGCCGTCAAGGACGCCGGCGTCTTTAAGATCGGTGGCGTTCAGACTTCCACGCTCTTCTCCCTCCTCAACGAGAAAGACGGTCAGACCCGCGGCTTCGACGCCGGCATCGCGCAGCTTCTGTCCAACTACATCCTGGGCGAGAACAAGGTCGAGATCACCCAGGTGACCTCGGACACGCGCGAGTCCGTCCTGCAGAACGGCCAGGTCGACGCTGTCTTTGCCACCTACACCATCACTGACGAGCGCAAGAAACTCGTCTCCTTTGCCGGTCCCTACTACTACACCCAGCAGGCTATCCTAGTGCTCGCCGACAACGACGACATCAAGAGCGTCGACGACCTGGCCGATAAGAACGTCGCCGTCCAGTCCGGCTCCAACGGCCCCGCCATCCTGGAGGAGTTCGCCCCCAAGGCCAGCCAGCAGGAGTTCAAGACCGACGAGGAGGCCCGCCAGGCACTCCAGCAGGGCCGCGTTGACGCCTACGTCATCGACAACAACATGCAGCAGAGCGCCCTGGTCCGCGAGCCCGGTAAGTACAAGATCGCCGGCAAGCCCTTCGGCAGCAAGGAGCCCTATGGCATCGGCCTGCCGCTCGATTCCGACGGTGTCGCCTTTGTCAACGACTTCCTTAAGAAGATCGAGGACGACGGCACTTGGACCGAGCTGTGGCAGATCTGCATCGGCGACCGCACGGGCGACACCAATGTTCCCGAGCTGCCCGAGATCGGCGCCTAGGCAGCGAGCCTGGTAACGGCCGCAACGAAACCATATGGAAACGCACGATGCGCTTTATTGCGGTAAACTGTTTCCTCACAGAGTTGTCGGGGCTTCCGTACACACGGGAGCCCCTTTCCTTATCGGCGGGAGGTCCGCATGAGTCTCTTCGAGCTCTGGTCGCTCTATGGCCAGAACTATATCGACGCGCTGCTAGCAACCTGGGGCATGACGCTTGAGTCGTTTGCCATCGCCATGGTGCTGGCCGTCGCCGTCACCGTGATGCGCGTGTCGCCGCTCAAGCCGCTGCGCGTCTTTGGCGACCTATATGTCCAGGTCTTCCGTAACATCCCCGGCATCGCGCTGCTCATCATCGTCGTCTATGCGCTGCCGCCGCTCAAGGTCGTCCTGCCCTACCGCACCTGCGTTATCGTCGCCACGGTCCTTTTGGGCTCGGCCTTTGGCTCCGAGAACTTTATGAGCGGCATCAACACCGTCGGCGTCGGCCAGGTGGAAGCCGCCCGCTCGCTGGGCATGAGCTTTAGCCGTATCCTCGCCAAGATCGTGATTCCGCAGGCACTGCGCTCGAGCGTGCTGCCCATGACCAACCTCTTTATCGCCGTCATGCTCACCACCGCGCTCGGCAGCCAGGTGCCGCTTAAGCCGCAGGAGCTCACCGGCGTGGTGAGCTACATCAACACGCGCTCGCTCGGCGGCGTCGCCGCGTTCTTTATCTCGGCGCTCGGCTACCTGGGCACGGCCTTTGTGGTGAGCCACATTGGCAACTACATCGATAAGAAGGTGAGGATCCTCCGATGAGCAAGCACTCCTCCCCTGCGCTTACCATGCGCGATGCGCTCTACGAGGCTCCCGGCCCCAAGATGCGCGCCAAGATTCGCATCGGCACCGCCATCTCGCTTGTTGCCGTGGCCGCACTCGCCGTCCTGGTACTGCAGCGCTTTTATGTGACCGGTCAGCTTTCGGTCCACTATTGGTATTTCTTTACGCACCTCACCACCTGGAAGTTCCTGCTTGCCGGCTTTGAGGGCACCGTTAAAGTCGCACTCACCGCTGGCGCCATCGCGCTGGTACTGGGCTTAGCCCTTATGCTCGGCCGCACCAGCGACATTAAGCCGCTGCAGTTGGTCTGCCGCGTGCTCACCGATTTCTTCCGCGGCGTACCGAGCCTGCTGTTCATCTATTTCTTCTTTTTGGTGCTGCCCCAGTACAAAATCGCGCTGCCGTCGTTTTGGATGCTCACGCTCCCCGTCGCGCTCGCCGCAGCCGGCGTACTTGCCGAGATTTTCCGCGCCGGCGTCAATGCCGTGCCGCGCGGTCAGGTCGAGGCAGCCCAGGCGCTCGGTCTCTCCAAGGCCAAAATCACCTTTAAAATCGTGTTGCCGCAGGCTATTCGGTTTATCATTCCGTCCTTGATTTCGCAGCTTGTGGTCGTGGTCAAAGACACCACCGTCGCCTACGTGGTGAGCTACCCCGACCTCATGCAAAATGCCCGCGTGCTCATTACCAACTACGACGCCCTCGTATCGGTCTACCTGGTGATCGCGGTCATCTACATCCTCATCAACGTCGCGATTAACAAGGCCGCTGTCTACGTTTCGCACAAGACCGGCGCGACCATCATCCGCTAACGCTTTACCATTTCGAGTCATAAGGAGCCGAGCACCATGGCACAGAGCACCTCTTCCACCGGCAATCAGCCGCTGATCGAGCTCAGGCACGTCGATAAGCACTATGGCGATCTACACGTCCTCAACGACATCAATCTCTCGGTCGACCGCGGCGAGGTCGTCGTTGTGATCGGTCCCTCGGGCTCGGGCAAGTCGACCATGTGCCGCACCATCAACCGCCTGGAAACCATCGACTCGGGCGAGATCCTCATCGAGGGTGAGCCCCTGCCGCAGGAAGGCAAGGATCTTGCCCGCATGCGTGCCGAGCTGGGCATGGTATTTCAGCAGTTCAACCTGTTTGCACATATGACCGTACTGCAGAACGTCATGCTGGGACCGGTCGATGTGCTGGGCGTCTCCAAGGAGGAAGCTCGTGAGCGCGCCATGGACCTGCTGGGCCGCGTGGGCGTTGCCGAGCAGGCCGATAAGGTGCCCGCACAGCTCTCGGGCGGCCAGCAACAGCGTGTAGCCATCGCACGTTCGCTTGCCATGCAACCCAAGGCCATGCTTTTTGACGAGCCCACGAGCGCCCTTGACCCCGAAATGATCAACGAGGTGCTCGAGGTCATGGTCCGTCTGGCCCAGCAGGGCATGACGATGATCGTCATCACGCACGAGATGAACTTCGCCCGCCGCGTGGCCGACCGCGTCGTGTTTATGGCCGACGGCCAGATCGTGGAAACCGGCACACCCGACGAGTTCTTCGACCACCCCCAGACCAAGCGCGCCCAGGACTTCCTCAACTCCATTAAGGGCCACTAACCCAATTGCCATCTTCGTTCGCCCTGACCATCCAAACTCGAAGGCTACACCTATGATCGGAACTCGCACTTCATCGTCCTACACCCCGCATGTCGACGTCGCCCCCGCCGACCGTCCGCTCATCCTGGTGGCGCCGCGCTGGGAAGAGGCGAAGCCGTTTTTGAGCGAGACGCTCTCCCCCAACGAGGAGATCGCGAGCGTCTTTGTCGATGCCATCCTTGCCGCCGGCGGCCTGCCGCTGCAGATGTCCATTACCGAAGATATTGAGGTTATCCGTCATTACGTCGATATCGCCAACGGCATCGCCATTCCCGGCGGCCCCGATGTCAATCCCAAACGTTGGGGCGATGATCGACCCTACGACCCCACCCTCTGCTGCGAGATCCGCGATAGCTTTGAGTTTAAGCTGGTCGGCGAGGTGCTCCGCGCCAAAAAGCCGCTCTTTACCACCTGCCGCGGCACGCAGCTGCTCAACGTCGCCACCGGTGGCACCCTGTGCATGGACGTGCCGAGCCTAGGCGCGCGCGAGGGCCGCACGCAGTGGCGCCATACCCACGTGCTCAACGACCCTGTGCATCCTGTCGAGGTCGTGCCGGGCTCGCTGCTGGAGCGCGCGGTTGGCGGGCACAGGCTGATCCAGACCAACTCCGCACATCACTGCTGCGTCGATCGTCTGGGTAAGAGCACGCGCCTGGTCGCCAAGGCAACCGACGGCGTTCCCGAGTGCATCGAAGTCGAAGGCCAGCCATTCTGTCTAGGCGTGCAATGGCACCCTGAGTACACGTGGAAGACGCTCGAGACCGACTTTACCCTGTGGAAGTCGTTTGTCGAGGCAGCGGCCAAGGTTAAGCAGGCCCGCTAGTTCACGG
>URWZ01000154.1 GCA_900551625.1 uncultured Collinsella sp. | reverse complement strand
CGAGATAGCGTAGCGTCTCGTGGGCTCGGAGATGTGTATAAGAGACAGATGTTCTCCTTTGCTGATGTGCCAATGTACTTGACGCTTCTTATGCCCAAAGAGCGCCGAACCATCCATGGCATGGCAAATGAACACATAACGGGCGGGACAAGCGGTCGGGCCAGGACGAACCGGCAACCCGGCCCGCCCCGGCAGCCCCATCCCGCGCGCAGCTAGCGACCGTCACCACCAAGCAGCGCCAGAACATCCTCGCGCGTAAACAGCGCCGACGAGATGCCGTCGCCGCCGAGCACACTGTTGACCAGATCGCGCTTGGACTCCTGCATCTGCATAATGCGTTCCTCGATCGTGTCCTTGGCAATGAGCTTGTACACGGTCACGGTGTGCTGTTGGCCAATGCGGTGGGCGCGGTCGGTCGCCTGGTCCTGCGCCGCCACGTTCCACCACGGGTCGTAGTGGATGACCACGTCGGCAGCCGTCAAATTAAGGCCCACGCCGCCCGCCTTGAGCGAAATCAAGAACACCGGCACCTCGCCCGCCTGGAACTGCGCAACCATCTTGGCGCGGCTCTCCTTAGACGATGCGCCCGTAAGCTTAAGGAAGGCGATGTCCTCCTTGGCCAAGCGCTTACCGATGATATCGAGCATACCCGTAAACTGGCTGAACAACAGGATGCGATGCCCGCCGTCGAGCGCGCCGTGCACGAGCTCCATGCACGTATCGAGTTTGGCGCTCCCCGCCTTGTAATCCTCGTAGTGCAGACGCGGGTCGCAGCAGATCTGGCGCAGCTTGGTGAGCTCGGCGAGCACCTTGAGCTTGTCTTTCTTAAACTCCCCGGCCTCGCGGTGCTGGACTTGCTGGGCGATGCGGTCCTGGTTGGCCAGGTAGAGCTTGCGCTGCTCGCCAGCAAGCTGCGCCATCACCGTGTCTTCGATCTTCTCGGGCAGGTCGGCCACCACGTCTTCCTTGACGCGACGCAGCACAAACGGCGACACGAGCGCCTGCAGACGAGCGGCGCTGTCGCCCTCGGCATGCTCGACGGGACTTTCAAAGCGCTTGGCAAATGAGTCGCGCGTGCCCAGAAGGCCCGGCATCAAAAAGTCGAAGATACTCCAGAGCTCGGACAGGCGGTTTTCGATGGGCGTTCCCGTCAAGGCAAAGCGCACGCCGGCCGGCAGGCGCTTGGCAGCACGGGCCACCTGGGTGAGCGGGTTTTTAATGTACTGGGCTTCGTCGAGCACCACGCGGGCAAAGTCCTGCTCGACGTATTCGTCGATGTCCCGGCGCATGAGGTCATACGACGTCACCACCACGTTGTGCTCGGCGGCACCGGCAATTTGCACGCGACGCTGGGCCTTGGCGCCCACGATGGCGCACACATCAAGCGAGGGGGCAAAGCGCTCCAACTCGGCAGCCCAGTTGTACACGAGCGACGCGGGGCATACCACGAGCGTGGGCTTGGTATCCCCCGCTTCCACGCGCGCCAGAATGTGCGCGATCATCTGCAGCGTTTTGCCCAGGCCCATATCGTCGGCCAAGATGCCGCCAAGGCCCAGATGCTCGAGCGAGCCGAGCCACTGGTAGCCGTCGACCTGGTAGCCACGCAGCGTGGCCTTAAGCGAGGCGGGCACCGTAAAGTCCATCTTGCCGAGCGTGTCCAGGCGCTCGACGGTGCGGCGGAACGCGGCGTCGCGATCAGCCTCGAGCGCCGGCGTGCGCTCGAGCATGCTGTCGACAAAAAGGGTACTCGACGCGGGAAGCGACACGCCGTCGAGCAGGTCGACGGCATCGACGCCCAAGTCCTCGGCAAGGCCAAACGCAGCGCGGGCACCTTCATCCAGACGCACGATGTCGCCCGACGCGAGACGCGCAAATGTCTGGTGGCGCTTATACGAATCGAGATAGATGGCAAGGTCGGCCGCCGAAAGCCCGCTCGCACCCAACTCGACGTCGAGCAAGTTGCTCTTGACGGTGGCGCGCACCGAAAGCTTGGGCGCAGGGCGTACCGAGATCTGGCGCAGGCGGTCGCTGAGCATGACCTCGCCCAGCTCGGACAGGGCAGACAGGCCCTCGGTCAGCAAGTGAAACAGGCGGGCGTCATCGCGCTCCTCAAACGCCAGGCCGCCCTCGTAGAAATCGAAATAGAGGGCCGCCGTGTCCATAACGCGAAACTCCGCCACCGTATCGCGGGGCGGAACGCCGGGGCGTTGTTCTTCGAAGGGACTGCCCGGAGCACCAAGACTAAAGAGATCTGCCGACCAATCGCCGTAGGCCACCGTAATCTTGCAGGTCACAAGGCCATCGTCGACGCCAATCGCCATGGCAAAACTCGGCTCGGGCGCCACGGCGTCAAGTACGGCGGGAGCGGTCAGGTCGGTGTAGTCGCGCAAGATCGGCAGTGCCATGCGGCAGAACTCACCCACCTGGTCGGCGGCGATATGGACCGGCGTGCGGCAGGGCAACAAGTGCGATAGGAACGGCGCCGCATGTTGGGCAAACGCCGTGTCGGTACGGCGCGCGCGGCGCGTATCGACCAGATAGGCTGCATCGCCCGCGACAAAGCAGTACGTATCGGCCGGCAGGCGCAAGTCGTAGCTGCCTCCCGCCGCCGGTGCAATCTTGGCGGCAAGGAGCGGCGGGCGCTTGGCCTGGACTTCGCCCTCCCCCTGCGGCGACGGCTCGACCGCCACCTCGTAGGCGCGATGCGTCGTCGTCCCCCGCGACCAAGCAGGCTCAAAGGACATAGTCCTGCCACGCAGCAGGTCCAGTACGGACACGACAGAATACTCGGATACCGGCAACTGACGCTCGGCGACAAAGCCGCTGCGGGCAAAGTCGTACGATGCCGAGCGCGAGCTCGTGATGTCGTAAAGATAGGCAACCGTCGTCACAACAAGGTCGAGCAGTTGCACCGAAACCTCATCAAAGGCCTCGGGCGTATGGAGGAACGTAAGCTTCTTGCCATAGGAGAACGTACCGCCGCGCACATAGGCATCGACCATGCCGTCGATATCCTTAACCACGTAGGACACCGAACCGCAGCGAATGCGAAACTCGAGCGCCCAGTTAAAGCGGTCGGCGAACAGCGGATTGTAGTACGGCACCAACGAAGACTCCAACGCCGCTTTGGGGGCGTCGGGATCAACGGCACCGGCAAGCTTGCGGCGCATGCTCGCCAGCTCACCCATGCGCGCGTCCGAAAGATCGGAGAGCGCCGCCATGAGGCTGGGACTCGTGGGGACGGGTGCTGGGAAGGGAAAGTTGGGGTTGACCGCAGATGCGGTGGGCGCGGGGCGTGTGGACTGTTTGGCTTGTGCGGGCGGTGCCGTAAACGTGCGGACCGGCGTACGCAAGCCCTCGACGGGCTCGGCGCCGCTGGCATCCAGATACGCCAGCGCCGTGGCGATAGCGTGCTTGCACATGCCGGAATAGCGGAAGGCGGCGGGGCAATCGCAGTCGTAGTCGATAACCTCGTGCTCGTCCATATCGAGCGCAACGTGCGTCTTGTACAGGTCGCCGCGCGAGCCGCGCACCGTGCCCTCGATAGTCACATTTTTGGAGAAGCGCGAGCCGGAGTCCTCAAACGACAGCACGGCGCCGTTGAGCATGAGCGAACGTCCCTTCATAAAGGTACTGCCGAGCGCCGCCTCCTTACGGAGCGCCTGCGCAAACGTCCCCTGCGCCATCACTTCCTCCAATCTCACCCGGGGTAGCTAATTTGGGACGGGGCTATTTTAGCTACCCCCATATGTCGGTTGAGATGCATTCCGACCCCGACTCATTCGCCGTCAGCCAAAGGGTAGCTAAAAAAGCCCCGTCCCAAATTAGCTACCCCTCAGCAACGCCGTCCCTAGATCACCGTCACTCTGCCCTGGTTACCCACGATGGCCTTTGCCTCTGCCAACAGCGGAATCGAGCGTGCGTTGACCTTGGCCGGCACCTCGGCACGCAGTACGCGCCCGTCCACCTGCTCGATAAAGATCTCCACGCGGTCGCCGCCCGGGTTGGCGGTAAGCACCGTGGCAAGACGCGCCATATTGCCCTGGCTAAAGCGGCTGTTGGGCACCATGACCTCAAACACCTTGGGCTTGTTGTTCTCCTCGTTGAGCTCCAGCGGCACGATCTCCTGCGCGATGATCTGGTCGCCGCGGTCCGAGCGCTCGAGCTTGCCCTTAATGCGCACAAACGCATCGGACAGCTGCGCGCCGGTCTCGGGATCGACCTCGCCGTACAGGTACCCCTCGGCCTCCTTGTAGGTCTTGGGGAACACCACGACCGTGGCCTCGCCTTCCATGTCCTCGAGCTGCACGATGCCCATGGGGTCGCCGTTTTTGGTCACGCGCTTGGACACGCTCGAGACCATGCCGGCCCACCACAGCGCCTTGCCCTCGGGAATCTCCTGGTTGATGGTGCCGCCCGTAGGATTCTGAACTTCGTAGCCGGTGTCGATCTGCGAGAACGAGAAGTCGCGCGCTTTGCTAAGTGCATACTCAAACGGGCGCAGCGGGTG
>URWZ01000153.1 GCA_900551625.1 uncultured Collinsella sp. | reverse complement strand
ACGAGATAGCGTAGCGTCTCGTGGGCTCGGAGATGTGTATAAGAGACAGCAGGTGAGGTGCGCTACCGAGGGCGTATCGAATTCGCTCGTAATCATATGCGCGATGGGGGCGGTGGTGGCACCGTTGCCCGAGCCGCCGGCCGAGCAGGTGACCGAGACAAAGCTCGGCGAAAGCTTGCACAGATTGCCTGCCACCTCGCGAGCCGTGTCGAGGGTCAGCTCGCCCTTGGGCGGGAACATCTCAAACGAAATGGGCGCGGTGCCCTGGGATGCTGCCTGCTTAAAAACCTCGTCGACGCGCATATCGTGCTCCTTTAGATGCCTAGGTGCGATGTTTTGTTGCAAGGATTCTACAGCACCACTGCGCCAAGATGGAATTTCTCTCGCGATTTGGTGATACCAATCGAAAATGCTTCGCTATCGGCATTTCCTATAACAGCGCGGTCAATGTAGGACGGGGCTATATTGAATGGTATCTGATGCGAAATACCAGTTAATAAAGCCCCGTCCCAAATTGATTACCCTTAAACCATGGGGAGAGGTCTGCAATTTATGCAGTTGATTGGCTGTTGAGGGTGGCAACGCCGCCTCGATAGGGTAACCTCAATGATTGGTTTCGCGACAGCAACATAACGGTAATGTCGCGGAAACACGGCGAGTCTAAGCTATGACTCGTTCGTTAGTAATCAACACCGCTTCTCACGCGGTGCCGATACGAAGGGAGTTCCGTATGGCCGAACTTACTGACCGCTTCGGGACCATGGTGTTCTCTGAGGAAGTCATGAAGGACTACCTCCCCAAGGACATTTGGAAGCGCCTTGCTGCAACCCTCGAGGGCGGTGAGCCGCTCGACCTGGATGTGGCCAACGCCGTCGCCCATGCCATGAAGGTCTGGGCCATCTCCAAGGGCGCGACGCACTACGCGCACTGGTTCCAGCCGCTTTCGGGCATTACTTCCGAGAAGCACGACAGCTTCCTGGAGCCCAACCACGACGGCACCGCCATTACCAAGTTTACGGGCAAGAACCTCATCCAGGGCGAGCCCGATGCCTCGAGCTTCCCCAACGGCGGCCTGCGTGCTACCTTCGAGGCCCGTGGCTACACCGCTTGGGACCCCACTAGCCCCGCCTTTATCAAGGACGATGTCCTGTGCATCCCCACGGCTTTCTGCTCCTACACGGGCGAGGCCCTGGACAAGAAGACCCCGCTGCTGCGTTCCATGACCGCGCTCTCGCGTGAGTCTAAGCGCGTTTTGGCGCTGTTTGGCAAGACCCCCAAGAAGGTCGTTCCTTCCGTGGGCGACGAGCAGGAGTACTTCCTGATCAAGAAGGACGCCTATCGCAAGCGCAAGGACCTGGTCATCACCGGCCGCACCCTCTTTGGTGCTGCTCCCTGCAAGGGCCAGGAGCTCGAGGAGCACTACTTTGGCGCTATCCGCCCCACCGTCTCGGCCTATATGAAGGACCTGGACGATGAACTGTGGGCGCTTGGCATTCCCGCCAAGACCAAGCACAACGAGGTTGCTCCCTGCCAGCATGAGCTCGCACCGGTCTATGGCGAGGTCAACGAGGCCATCGACCAGAATCTGGTCATGATGGAGAAGATGAAGCTCATCGCCTCCCGCCACGACTTGGTCTGCCTGCTGCACGAGAAGCCCTTCGAGGGCATCAACGGTTCGGGCAAGCACAACAACTGGTCGCTTGGCACCGAGTCCGAGAACCTGCTCGACCCGGGCGACACCCCGCTCGACAACCTGCAGTTCATCGTCTTCCTCACCGCGGTGATCGAGGCCGTCGATAACTATCAGGAGCTCCTGCGTGCCTCCGTTGCCTCGGCCGGCAACGATCATCGTCTGGGCGCCAACGAGGCTCCTCCGGCGATTATGTCCATCTTCCTGGGCGACCAGCTTACCGAGGTCGTCGAGAAGATCATCGATGGCAAGGCTTCCGTCCATGCCACGCGCGGCGTGCTCGACCTGGGCGCCGATACCCTGCCCAAGCTGATGCAGGACAACACCGACCGCAACCGCACCTCCCCGTTTGCCTTCACCGGCAACAAGTTCGAGTTCCGTGCCTGCGGCTCCGAGCAGAACGTCTCCGACTCCAACCTGGTGCTCGATGCCGCCGTGGCCAAGTCGCTCAAGTCCTTCGCCGACGCGCTTGAGGGTACGCCCGAGGATGAGTTCCAGGACGCCGCGCTCGAGTACTGCAAGAAGGTGTTGACCGATCACCAGCGCATCCTGTTCTCCGGCGACGGTTACTCCGACGAGTGGCCCATTGAGGCCGAGAAGCGCGGCCTTGCCAACAACAAGACCACGGCCGACGCCCTGCCCGCCTTTGTTTCCGATAAGGCCATTGCGCTCTTTGAGGAGACGGGTGTCCTGACCAAGGCCGAGGCCCAGTGCCGCTACGACTGCAAGCTCGAGAAGTACAACAAGCTCATGAACATCGAGGCTACCACGATGGTTCGCGAGGCGCGTCGTACCTATCGCCCGGTCATTACCGCCTATGCCACCAAGGTCGCTAAGGGCCTTGAGACTATTCGTGCCGCCGGTGCCGAGGCCGCCATGCAGTGCGAGCAGAACACGCTCAACAAGCTCTGCAACGGTATCACCGCCATCAACGACTCCATCAAGGCGCTCGACGCCGTGCATCAGAAGGCCGAAGCCCTCGATGGTCAGGAGCAGGCCAACGTGTACGCGCACGAGGTCGTTCCCGCTATGGATACGCTGCGCGCCGCCGTGGATGCCATGGAGGAGATCGTGGCCGCCGACTACTGGCCGGTCCCGACCTACGACGACATTCTGTTCTATGTGTAACAGACACGTTTGATTTTGCGTGTGAAGGGGTCTCGCCTGTGTGAGGCCCCTTCTTTTTTGCCGCTTTGACCTGCTTTGAACTTGCAGCCGAGCGGGCGTTTCACGCGGGGCATCTTAAAAGTTGTAACCTGTTTTGGCACGCGGACGTTTCGGCCGTTTGTTCATAAAGGGGAGGATTATCCGATGAAGGTATTCGATATCGTGTTTAGCCCGACCGGCGGAACGGAAAAGGCGTCTGGCTACATTGCCAATGCGTTGGAAGGGGAAACCGTTGCTGTAGATCTGACCGATAGCGGGCTTGGTTTTCGCACGGTTACGATGACAAAAGAGGATGTAGCCGTGATCGCGGTACCCTCGTATGGCGGGCGAGTCCCGGCTGTGGCTGCGGAGCGCTTGGGTATGATGCGGGGAAACGGTGCGCAGGCGGTTCTGGTTTGTGTTTACGGAAACCGCGCGTATGAGGACACGCTGGTCGAGCTTGAGGATGCGGCAAAGGGCGCGGGCTTTCGGGTGATCGCGGCGGTTTCTGCCATCGCCGAGCATTCTATTGTTCGCCAGTTTGCAGCCGGTCGGCCAGACCCACAGGACGCGGCGCAGCTCGCTGGGTTTGCGAATCAGATTCAGCAAAAGATATCTGCAGGAGATGCTTCTGAGCTGGCTATTCCGGGCAATCGTCCCTATAAGAAGGCCGGGGGCGCCGGTATGGTGCCCAAGGCCACAAAAGAGTGCACCGCTTGCGGGGCTTGTGCCGCAGCGTGCCCTGTTGGCGCTATCGATAAAGACGATCCCAAGCGAGTGGACAAAAAGGCCTGCATTTCCTGCATGCGTTGCGTTGCCGTGTGTCCGTGGGGCGCTCGCGCGGTAAATCCCGTCATGCTCTCTGCGGCTACCAAGATGTTGAGCAAAGTCTGCGCCGAACGGAAGGAGTGCGAGCTGTTTATCTAGCGCAGGGGCTTTGAGTCTTCTTCATCTAATGTCAAGAAAGAACGAACCCGTGCGATGGTAACTCGCACGGGTTCGTACATTTTTGAGTTGGTGCCCCCAGCGGGATGTCCGCGTGCGGCTGGCGCCGCCCGCATTCGCTGCGTCGCTTCACTCCTTGCGTGCTGCGCTGGAAAACGCTTGCGCGTTTCCTCAGCTCCGCACCCTGTCGGGTTCGAATCCCGGCGCATGGGTAGCAAAAAGCCCGCTACCGAATTGGCAACGGGCTTCTCAGATTCTGTGGTGCCCCCAGCGGGATTCGAACCCGCGATATCCACCTTGAAAGGGTGGCGTCCTTGGCCGCTAGACGATGGGGACAGCGGGAAAGAGTATAGCAGACTTTTTTGCCGGCGCGTATATCGTTGGCAAACTGGAAAACCACCACACAGGAGCTGGCTCCCTATCCCGATCTTCAAACATCTCAACCTGTAACATCTGGGCTGATAAATCGGCTCTATCTGTTATAGATCGAGACAGACGGTGGGTGTCGGGACGAACATCTCAATCTGTAACAGTAAGACGACTTTTAACGGTCTAGATGTTACAGATCGAGACAAACTGTCGTGGCAGGTCAAAACCACCACAAAGGTGCCTGTCCCCTTTGTGGTGGTGGGGTGCTAGGGGAGGAGCTTCATGGCGGCGTCGTGGGCGGCGTGCTCGTAGGTGTCGTCGAGGGGCTTGAGCGGCAGCAGAGCGTTGGCCTGTGCACCGCCGCGGACGAAG
>URWZ01000152.1 GCA_900551625.1 uncultured Collinsella sp. | reverse complement strand
ACGAGATAGCGTAGCGTCTCGTGGGCTCGGAGATGTGTATAAGAGACAGGATGCGAGCATCCAAGTAGCCACCGCCGTGGGCGCGGGCGTCGCTTACAAGGTGTGCGCGGCAATCGGCCTCGTTTCCCTTATCTGCGCCATATTCAGCGTGCGCACCAAGAAAACCGCACCGAAAACGAAGGAGGCATAAGCGATGTCCGAGATTCTGTCCGAGCGCATCCCGCTCGAGCTCGAGGGGACGCCCGTTTCGAGCATCATGATTGAAGAGCCGTTCACCTGCACGCAGGATTGCACGATTTCCGACGTGGTGCGCATGCTCGCCGAAAACGAGGTGAGCAGCATGCCCGTAATCGATGAGCGCAACCAGGTGGTCGGGTTCATCTCCGACGGCGATGTCATGGGAGCCATCGCGCAGCATCGCGCTCACACCATCTTCACGGGCGGCGACGCGTCCATGCTGTACTTCGACGATCAGAGCCTTGAGCAGCGCATCGAAGACCTGAAGGATCGCTGCGTCATGGATTTCGCGACGCGCCAGGTAGTGTGTGCCCGTCCCGAGCAGAGCATCGCCCGCGTCGCCGCGCTGCTGGCGAAGAAGAAGTTCAAGAAGCTTCCTGTGGTTGATGACGAGGGCAAACTCGTGGGGGTCATCCGCCGCTCTGCCATCACCAAATACATCTTCGGCATCCTTTTCCAATAGGGGCAGGTCGCACTTGAGGCGAACATCTCGAGGCATCGAGCCAGCAACTGGACCAGACAACCTTGACACGCACGCGCTTTCCCTCGATGCTTCGGTAAGGGGAGCTGCGAAAATCGCAGCACGGGTGATCGGCGCCGCGCCCCCGAAGGCAAAAGCGAACACGGGAGCGATACGATGGGAAAAGTCCTGGACGAAGATTTGGTTTATGAGATTCTCTCCGTCGTGGCAGAGATTCCGGCGGGATGCGTCGCCTCGTACGGTCAGATAGCGCGCCTCATCGGCAGGGAGAAAAACTCTCGCCTGGTCGGAGCGGTGCTGAGCGAGGCGGATCGCTACGGCGATTATCCCTGCCACCGCGTCGTCAACCACGCGGGACGCCTCGCGCCAAACTTCCCCGACCAGCGAGCACTACTGACGGAGGAAGGAGTCGCCTTCCGAGACAACGGCTGCGTCGACATGAAAAAGCACCAGTGGAACGAGTAGCCAGGCAGCGTAGCGTCGAAAGGAGCGACGCCACGGGGAACGACCTGCGCCCCGCCGCCGGACAACCTATGGCAAAGTGACACGTCCCACAAAGAGCGGCGCACCAGTACGAGACACGACCGCGACGTAAAAAGACCCTATGATACTCGTAAGCATCTATCTGATTGCCCGCCTCGAGGTACCCAAAGAACGAGAGATGCCGAAACCCCTAGACAAAGAAAAAGGTCGGGAGCTTTTATGCTTCCGACCTGAAGTTTCATGGTCACGGGGGGCGGATTTGAACCACCGACCTTCGGGTTATGAGGTCGCTACGACGTTGTTTCATTCAGACATTTCGACCCAAATTGAAGTCAATATAACTCCAGGTCATTTGATGTTTTCATAGATTTACGAAAGAAAAGTACGCGGAATAATTCGACCCAAATTCGACCCACAACGAGCTTGAAAGCGGTCAGGCGGAGCATTACCCTTGGGGTGTGACCCCACGCAGGGCCCACCACCAAGGGTAATGCCCACCCGCCCCAGCCCTTTGCGCCATTCCGCGCAACCGAGCGCGATTCTCAGGCACTTCAGGCAAGGAACACGATGAACGACCGACCTCTCGTCATAGGCAAAGGAACGAAGCAACGCCGCGACAAATACACGTGGCGCTACCGTAACAGCCTCGGCAAGGATCCGGTCACGGGCAAATACCGCTATTCGCCGCGGCAGATCATACATACCACCAAAAGCCGAGAGGTCGACGCCGCACTCGAAGCCTACAAGGCAGAACTCAACAGCGGCACCTACGTCCAAAAATCGAGGGGCACCGTCGGCTCGTACGCAAAAAAGTTCCACGACAACCGCGAAGGAACCATCACGCCGCTCGCCTACTCGACATCCTACTCAATCGAGAACCGGACGCGCACATCACATGCGTGATGCTCATGCTCGACACCGACATGAGAAGGGCGGAAGCCCTCGGGATGACGTGGTCCGATGTCTCCGTCGAGAACAGAAGCATCCTCATTGAGCAGCAGTTCGCGGCCGATCGAAGCGTTTGCTCGCCCAAAAGCAAGAAAAGCGTGCGGAGGATCTCGATAAGCGAGACGCTGACGTCGTATCTCGAATTCTGGAAAAAGGAGCAGGCCCGCGAAATGGAAGGCTTCGGCCTGGAACAAGTCAAAGGCACTCCGCTCGTCCACTCATTCGAACGAACGAAAGACAGGCATCCCCAAGTCAACTTCATGGACCTGAATGGGTTTTCGCGCTGGTTCAGAAACTTCAGCGTCGAGAACGGGTTCGGCAAGTTCGAAGGCGTTCGAACATACCATTATGTGAAGGAAACTGTCGACGGGGAAACGATTTCGAAGCGTTATGAGCATAAAGAGTGGCTCGAATTGAGGGATTACCTCAGGAAGCATCCCAAGGTTCGCGAGGCGAGGCATATCAGCACATATGAGAGCGAGCACCTTCCTTACGGATATTCGGGCCTATCGAGCCACACCGCTACTGCCGCTACTGCCCGCCAGCTTCCGAACCAGCGGGCGGTAGCAGCACCCCGAACATCTCGCCGACAGCGCAGAGAGTCGTCGACCTGGCGGCCAAGGCCGACATCGAGGACGTGATGCTGTGCGACCTGCCCGGCGTCCTGTCCTTCCTAGGGCTGCCACCTGAGACGGAGATGCCGCCGGGCAACAAGGGGAAGACGAAGCTCAAGAAGCTCTACAGGAAGGTGGCGCCGAACAAGGCATACCACTCCGGCGAGCGCGCCAAGGATTTGATCTCGCACCTCGACATGGCAGAGATCAGGGCATCGGCGCCCGTCCAAGAATTGGGATGCAGTTCAATACGAGCTCGGGGCTCTTTTCGTCTAGATTGGGGACGCATGGCCGGACGAAAACAATTTGCGTCTGGTAATAAGCGTACGAAAGCGCAATTTACGTCTTAATTCCGTACGCAAATCAAGACGAAAACCGTTTGCGTCTGCTATAAATCCGCACGAAAACGGTTTTCGTCTTGCAGGGCAGTTACCGCTTCTACAGTTCAACTTCCAGTTCGGCTTTGTGTTCGTAGAGGTAATTGCGCATGTAGGGGATGGCAAATGAGACCTTGCCGTACGAGGGGGCCTCGATAATCGATTCTCTTAACAGGCGGCTGCGGACGGAGCTCACCTGTTGAGGCGTTTTGTTTAGGGCATCGGCAACCATGCTGGTCGAGCTCGTTTGCCCCAAAGACGCCATGCTCCGCAGATAAGCGATGCACGTGGGCGGAATGCGCCGCAGCGCGGGCTCAATCACCATGGCGCAGAAGCGTTCGCGTGCCGTTGCAATGCCGCGCTCGGCTTCTTCTTCTCCAATAATCGCTGTATGTGCGCGTCTCGCCAACTGCCATGCGTAGTATCCAACGAGTTGGATCATGAAAGGATAGCCTTGCGTTGCCTCGGCAAGTTGGCCGGCAATACCTGGCTGCAACTCCATGCCAGACGCTTCAATGGTTTCCTCGAGGGAGTACGACACTTCGGTTACTGCCACAGCCTTCAGGTCAAAGGGGAGGGCACGGCGCAAAAACGTAAGTGTCTTTCCGTTGATGATGCTTTCAATCATCGAAGGCAGCCCAGCAAAAACAAAGGCGATATCAAGGTCTTCGCCGATAACCTGCTGAATCGCAATGGAGAGCGTTCGGACCTCATCGAGCTCTGCGTCTTGAATCTCGTCGAGAGTGATGAGCAGGCCATTTCCATTCTTGGATATTGTCTGTCTCATGGCGTCGCGTAGCGATGGGCCGATTCGCTCAATATCTATGCTGCCGATGGATATGCCAGCTACGGTGGGCTCAAATCTGGCATGTTTGGCCTGGAATTTGGGCTGCAGCTGTTCGAGAATGCGCTGGCAAAGTCCCTCGGTTGCGACCTCTTTTATGACCGTCCAGCCACGGCTTTGCGCCAAACGTGAGCACTCGTCAAGGAGGACCGTCTTGCCCGTTCCACGGACGCCGGCTATGCGCATTAGGCGCCCCGGGGCACCAGGCCCGTTGACGAGGCCCTCATTGAATTCTTCGAGTACATCTTCGCGGCCGATAATCGTGGGAGGTGTTTTACCTGCTGTGGGCTTAAAAGGGTTTGTTTGCATGTGAGCCACCTTTGCTCAAGATATAGCAAGATATAGCAAAGTATAGTGAGATATAGCAACGTAAGCGCTACTCGCGGGTTTTGCGGTGGTGCTATTTTCCAAATGCCGCGCGGATAATGCGTTGGGCGAACAGCTTGTTGACAACTCACGAGGGCTCGGGGTGCCAATTTGGGATGGAGTAGTGCTGTGCCACGAATAGGGCCTATCTACTACGTTTAATTGGATACTCTCAATCATGCCAGGAAAACGAAAA
>URWZ01000151.1 GCA_900551625.1 uncultured Collinsella sp. | reverse complement strand
GCTTTCGGGCGGTCAGCAGCAGCGCGTGGCCATCGCCCGCGCCCTGTCGATGAACCCTCACGTCATGCTCTTTGACGAGGCCACGTCGGCGCTCGATCCTGAGCTTGTCCGCGATGTATTGGGCGTCATGCGCGATCTTGCGCATGACGGTATGACCATGATCGTGGTGACGCACGAGATGGGCTTTGCCCGCGACGTCGCCGACCGCGTCGTCTTTATGGACGGCGGCGTTATCGTGGAGGATGGCACGCCGAGCGAGGTCTTCGACCATCCTAAGAGCGAGCGCACCAAGGCGTTCCTGGGCAATATCTCGTAGCCGCTTTATATGACTGACATAGCAGAAAACGGGAGCTGGATGTGATCCGGCTCCCGTTTTTGTTGGGACGCGAATGTGTTTTGGCGCAGAGCGCGTTACGGGCGGAGCTCATTGCCGCTAGGCGAGCTCGGCTCCAAGGGCGCGGCAGGCCGCCTCGCCCTCATCGTCGGGGGCGTCGTAACAGATGACGGAGTCGACCACGTTGACGCCTGCCTCGTCGGCGTCCGCCTTCCAATTGTCCATCCATTCGCCTTCGGCCCACGAATAAGAGCCAAAGAGGACGACCTTCTTGTCGCCGAGGGTCTCCTTGACTTCGTCCCACATCGGTTGGAACTCATCGTATTCAAGCTCCTCGGAGCCCATGGCGGGGCAACCGAAGGCGAAGGCATCATAGTCGGCGGCCTTGTCGGCAGAGAAGTCGGCGCAGGGGATGACTTCGGCCTCGGCGCCCGCGGACGTGGTGCCTTCGGCGACAAAGTTTGCCATGGCCTCGGTGTTGCCCGTGCCGCTCCAATAGACGACGGCGATCTTGCTCATGTTGAGTCCTTTCGGTTGTGCGGTGTGCGGCCGCGGTTTGTACGTTCTATCGGGTCGCCTGGGCAAGTTGCGCCAAGCTGCAGCCCTGCTGATAGATAAAGGTGAGGTGTTGGGTGCAGGCACGGTACGCATCAAACGTCGCAAGCGCCTGCTCGACATTCGTATAGACCTTCCAGGCTCCAAAGATCTTGTAGTTCTCGCCACGCTGGGCGATGAACTCGTATACGTCGTCGTAGGGGTACCCCAGGAAGTAGCCAATTTCGTGTGGAAACTCGCAGGTGCAGCCGTTGTCGCAGTGTGCTTGATGGTCCAATGCGCATCGGGTTTGGCCGCATGCGCATTCCGCGGCGTTATTGCTTGCGAGCGTGATGCGCGATGCCAGGTGCACAAGACATGCCGAGAGGTTGCCGGTGTCGTAGCCCTCCTTGGCGAGTGCCGTTTTGGCGCGCGGGTCAGCAAGGTAAGTGGCGAGGCTATTGGGCCGACATGCGTATACGAGCGCCCCGCAGGGGCGCCAGACCAAAACGCTCAGATGGATGCCGAACGGATTAAGCTCGTGATTGCACTGAGCGATAACGTTGAGCAGATGTGCTCGGCGATCCTCGATCGCCGCAGTTACACTCGAGCCGTTTTGATCGGCATAGACTCCTGGATAGGTAAAGAGCGATGCCGGCTTGATGCCCGCAAGCATGGGAGAGCAGTTGCGAACAACCGCCGCCTGAAACGTTGGAATGTCTATAGTTCGAGTCATGACGCCACTGCTGTCCTTTCCTGTTAGCCTAGGAAAACTTATACACGAAAGTAAGCCTTGGTCAACTAAAAAGTTTGAAGAGGGAAACTAATTGACTGAACTGACATGAGTTTGGAGTAAGATGGGGCACCCCACGGGGTATCTCTGAAATGGACCGTAAGGAAGGGGAGCGTATGAGTGACTTGCTCAACCCTGCGAATCTCATCGTGCTGGCCGTCATTGCCGTCGGCATGTTTTTTGGGCTGCGTCGCATTGCCGCATCGACACACGGGAAGAGTTGTTGCAGCGATGGTACGAGCGGCAAGAAGGCCAAAAAGGTTGTTGTGGTGGATACCGATGCGTCGCACTATCCCTATAGCGATGAGCTGCTCATCGGCGGCATGAGCTGTGACGGCTGCGCTCAGAACGTAGCCAATGCCCTCAATGCGCTGGACGGCGTGTGGGCAACGGTAACGTACGCGGACCACACGGCACGCGTACGCTCGAAGCGCCCGGTTGATCGCGACACACTCGAGTCGGCGGTGAGGGGCGCGGGCTATTACGTTATGAAAATGTAGGCGTTGCCCTCTCCGGTGGATACCGGCCTCCTGCCCATTGTGACTATCGGCATCCAAAAATTTGCGCAAAAAATAACCTTTAGATGCGGCAAAAGTGGAGTTTGGTGACGGTTCGCGCGGAATTCGCTACCAATCGAGCATCTATTAACCCGTCCAAAAAAATACAGGTGTATATTTATACGATGATTATTGCTGTGCTCAGATTGCAATTAGCCGTGGACAGAAATGAAGAATGCTAAAACTGGGCTTAAGGACAGGGGAGGCTATAGCCTTATGAGACGAGTGGGAACACTTGGCTTGGTGGCAGCGCTTGCCGCTATCTTGGTATCGCCGCTGCCGGCGCATGCCGAAGATGCTTCGGGTGCCGTTACCTACAATGCGGGAAATGGGTATTCCTTTGAGAAGCTCTCGCATCCTACGGTAGGAACGTCGCAGCCGGATGGTATCGTCGACTACCAGGGTAACGGTGCCGTTGCCGTTCCGGGCGCCGACGGTAACACAGCCAACAACGAAGGCGATCGCGGCCAGAGCTACACTTGGGCGGCTGCGAGCTATGGTGATTGGCTTTATGTGGGCACCTGCTATGCGGCGATGGGCAACACGCTGACGCTCATGAACGGTACGCTGGGCGATTCCTTTGATGCCGAGACCATGCGCCTGACGCTGGAGGCCATGTTTAACGGCACCTTCTTCTATGGACAGCAGAAGGAGGACGGCACGGCCGACAAGGACAGCGGCGGCATCTTGGTCAAGATCAATACCAAGACCGGTGAGACCAAGTTGCTGCTCTCTGAATCGCTCAACGGCGTCGGTCCTTTGTTCCGCAATGCCGTGAGCTATAAGGGTAAGCTTTATTTCTGCGGCAGCGTCAGGACCAATGGCGGCAAAAGCGGCCTGCCTGCTGTATATGAGATCGATCCTAAGACGGATGAGTGGAAAGTTGTCTATCAGGGCCTTTCGAGCGTGGACGATTACCGCGATGCCTACAAGCAGGGCATCTCAACCGGTATCCGCGGCATGTGCGTCCATGATGGCCAGCTCGTCATCAGCAATGTGGGTAAAGAGGGCAATGAGTTTGTGGCGACAATCCTGACGTCATCTGACCCTTCGAAGGGCCAGGCTAGCTTCACCGAGATTGCTAACTCGAAGACGCTGTTTGGCTATCCGGCGATTCGCTATCAGGACAGCATCTACGGTGGCGCCATTTGGGATATGGTTTCGTACAATGGCCATCTCTATGCGACCATCTGCACCGGTACGCCCGAGAACGCTCCCGATGATAATTCCATGCAGTCGTTTGCCATGGTTCGTGGCGACAAGAACGCCGACGGCAGCTATTCGTGGACTCCCATTGTTGGCGATAAGGATGCGACCGATCCAAAGTGCCGTGCAAAGTACTGCTTTGGCATCGATCCTGCCCGTACCCGTTCTGGCGCTGCCAACCTCATCGTCTACAACGACTACCTCTATATCGGTGAATACAACGACGAGGAGATTGCCCTCGAGCGCATCCTGTTCAACAAATCCAACACCGAAGAGGGCGGCAAGAGCAGCATGGGCGGCGTTGACTGCTCGTTTGTGAATGCCAATCTTGAGCAGTCGGTTAACATCTATCGCATGGACAAGGACGAGAACATGGAGCTCGTCGTTGGCGATCGCACCGACATGTTCCCCGAGGGCGGCATTTCCGGCCTGACTTCGGGCTTTGGCCGAAACGAGAACCAGTACATTTGGCGCATGCAGAAGTTCGACGGCAAGCTGTATATCGGTACCTTTGATACCGCGAGCCTGCTTGAGCCGATCGGCCAGTTCTCCAATGGCGACATTATCGATATGACGCCCGAGGAGTGGGACTCTCAGGTTCAGCGCCTTAGGGACCTGCTCGATCACCTGCTCGACAAGAAATCGCCTGACGACCCCATCGTTCCCGTGAACACGCTTGCGGACGATGATTCAAACGAGGCCGTCGAGGTCGATGATTCGAACGAAGCTGCCGAGGTTGATGATTCAAACGAGGCCGTCGATGTCGATGACGAGAAGACCGAGGTTGCTAAGGGCTTTGGCGATCTAAGCGATGCGCTGGAGGATGCCACGGGCGATCTTTGCGATCAGGCCTCGACGATGTCCCAGGACTTTGAGGACGACGCCGCTTATGTCCAGAAGATCGATGGCGAGATCGCGTACTTCAAGTCCTTTGCCGACCAGTATCAGGACATGCTCGATAGCTATGAGAGCCTGAAGCAGCAGTACGAGGATGCCTATGGCACCGAGCTGCCGGGCGATATTCAGGATGCGCTCGATAAGCTGCTGAGCGAGGAGAACCTCAAGAAGCTGCAGAGCGTGCTTACGTGCATGTGTTACCTTCGCGATGCCGAGCGTGGCTTTGATATGTAT
>URWZ01000150.1 GCA_900551625.1 uncultured Collinsella sp. | reverse complement strand
CCGCTACTGTAGCAACAACCAGCGTTGCATCGCAATCCAGCATAATAAAGTGTCAAACTGGAAGACCTCGATGTTCCGACGGCGTTTACGTGGCTGAACTAGATCAACTTAGTTGATTCCAGCTTTTCGATGATCCAGTCGTTGGCTTTGATGACCGGGCGGCGGAAGACGACGCCCAGTGCCAGCGACGGAATCAGATAGCTCGCCAGAATGCCTAGCTCAATCCAGTACTCCATATGGTAGGCGCCAGCCATGGCGGCATGCATGGCGTTGATGCCGTGGGTGAACGGCAGGAACGGATAGATCGCCTGGAACACGGGGCCGGTCATCTCGATGGGGAACGTGCCGCCCGAACCGCCGACCTGCATGACCAGCAGCACGACGGCGAGCGCCTTGCCGATATCGCCAAACGAAACCGTAAGCGTGTAGACGATATTGGAGAACACGAGACTCGCGACCCAGCCCGCCAGCACAAACTGCAGCGGGTCGTCGCACTGGATGCCAAAGAACAGGATGTCGCCCGCGCACACGAGCGTTGCCTGCAGCAGGGCCAGACCGCCAAAGAACAGGTAGCGGCCCAGGTAGATCTCGTGCAGGCGCACGGGGATGAGCTCGTTGATAAGCTCATCGTCAACCGAGACCTTCATCATGGCCGCCAGCACAATCGAGCCCACCCAGAGCGACAGAATCGTGTAGAACGGTGCCATGGCCGAACCGTAGTTGCGGATCGGATAGACCGGCTTGCGATCGAGCGCGACGGGGCCGGAAAGCGACACGGCCAGACCCTCGGGATCATTGCCGATCATCGTCTTGATCGTGGCAAGGTCATCCGACATCAGGGCGCCATCGAGCTCGTCCTTAAAGGCGCTGATCTTATCGGACGCCTCACCTAGCTGATCGGAAGCCTTGTTAACCAGCTTTGCAGCCTTGGAGAGGCCCTTTGCCAGCGAACCGGATGCGTCGGTCAGGCCGGCAACAGCACTATCCAGATCGTTCGAAATACCGTTCAGCGAATCCAAAACGCCCGAGATGGTCTTCTTGAGCTCCTTTGCCTTGGCCGAGAACGTAGAGTCGTAGTCAGTCTTGGCGCCCGAGATACCAGCCTTGGCATCCGCGATTGCCTGATCGACCTCGGCACGCGACTTATTAACCTCTGCCATGCTGTCAGAGAGAGACTTCGCGGTGGCCGTCAAGTCCTTGGCGTTGTTGCGATACTCCACAGCAATCCTGCTCAGCGATGTTGCCACAGACTTGAGGCTGTCCTGGAGTTTTTCGTCAGTCACCTGATCGGCAAAGCTGCGGAGCTGGTCGGCCGTGGCGTCGATATCGTCGGCACGCGTGTTGAGCGCCGCCGCGGCATCGTTGAGCTGGGACACTGTAAGGTCGACATGTTGATTCGCGGCATCAAATGCCTTCGCAAGCTCGGCGGACACGTTGTCAAACGAGCCCGCACTTCCGTCAATCGCGGCATTGATGGCGTCGTTGACGTCCTTCAGCGCTTCCTTGGAATCGCTAATACCGCTCTTGACATGCTCCATCAGCTGCTTCGTTGACTCATCGACCGTGCCCGTCTGCTTGAGCATGCCGCTCGCCGACGTCAGCGAATCGGACGTGGAGCTCAAAATGCCCGCCAGCGACGAAGCATTTGCCTGAACGTCTCGCAGGTCCTCAATCGAATCGCCGAGCGTCGAGGACAGGTTGGCGATAAAGTTGCTGACCTGGTCGGTGCTCATGTAATCGAGCAGGCTGGACACCGTCTTAAGACCGATGCTCGTAATGGTCTCGGTAAAAGTTTCGTTAACCTGGCTCTGGACGGCGCTCGAACCCTTCTCGGTCACGATCTGCGCAATGGCGTTGGCCTTCTGATTCTCGTAGAACTCGATATCGGCATGCTTCACGTCGGTCGAGAAAAGCGTCATCATGTCAGCGCTAAACGTTTTGGGGATAACGACGGCAGCATAGTACGCGCCCGACTTAACGCCCTCGATAGCCTTTTCGCGATTGTTGAGCACAACCCAATCGAAGCTCTCGTTGCCGCGTAGGGTGGCGGTCACGTTTTCGCCCACGTTAACCTCGACGGGGATCAAATCGCTCTCGTAACCCTCATCGGTGTTGACCACGGCGATCTTAAGATTGCCGGTGTTGCCGTACGGATCCCAGCTGCCGGCGATGTTAAACCACGCGTACAGACACGGTACGATAATGAGGCCCATCACGACAACCAAGCCGATCACGGAGCGAGACACGTTTTGGACATCGCGCTTAAACAGATGCAGGATGTTCTTCATTTATGCCTCACCTCCTTTGGAGTGCTTGCCAAGCGCGGTGGTATCTCCATCATTTGTGGCTGTGCTGTCGCTGCCCTGAGATTTATGGTGCGAGCCGATATGCGGCAAGCGGCCCGTGGACTGATCGCCGCCCTTGGCACCACGCTCGCTGGCGTTGAGGCCAAACATGTGGCGGGCGGCAGGAATGGCGGCCGTGTGTTCGCGCATCTCGCGACGCAGGTCCTCATCCGAAAGCGCCGAGATGCGCATCTGGGTATTGAGGCTCGCTCGGATATATTCGATATTGATAAGCCAGCCGCAGATGGCAATAACCGAGATGATCCAAATGACAAGCAGGATGATCTTGCCGTTATTGTCGATATCGAGAACCGTCGACAGGACAAAGAGCAGGACCTGAACGCCCACCACGGCGGCAAAACCGCCCTTGATGTAGTACGGGTAGCGATGTTCAAAGGCGACCGCATGATCGAGCAGTTCGCGACGGTACGAATCGGAATCGAGCATGACGCGCATGGCCGTGCGCAGCGAGTAGCGCTGGCGCGGCAGGTCGTTGGACTCGCAAATCATCATACCGGTCGTGGAGAGCTGTTTATCAAAGAGCAGGTTAAGGTTGAGCAGCAGCGGACGCAGCTGCAGGCCGATAAAGAGCGCCACGATCAAGAACACGCCCAGAATGCACAGGTTAAACAGGTAGTTGAACGAATACATGCCGCCGACCGTCTCGCGCAGCAGATTGATGCCGTAGGTAAAGGGCAGCAGCGGGTGCAGCCACTGGAAGAAGCCGGGCATCATCTCGATGGGGTACATGCCCGACGAACCCGGGATCTGCACGATGACGAGAATGACGCCGATAGCCTTGCCGATATGCTTAAACGTGGTGGACAGCGCATAGATGATATTGACGTAGGTGAACGAAATGGCGATGCCGCCCAGCACGAACAGCAGCGGGCTGACGCACTGCACGCCAATCACCAGATCGCCTACCGTAACGATGATGGCCTGCAACGCGCCCAGGATCACCATGAGCAACCAGCGGCCAAAGTAGCCTTGGCGCGCCGTAAAGCTGCCAACACCTTCACGGTCGACCTCGAGCTTGTAAATGGCGATGAGCACATAGCCGCCCACCCAAAGCGCCAGATTGGTGTAGAAGGGAGCGATGCCCGAGCCAAAGCTCTTGACCGGATAGATTGACTTGGACGTCAACTCAACCGGAGACGCCATGAAATCTGCCACGTCATTGACATCGACGCCCATCAGATCGGCCAGCTCGCCCATGGACTCGGAGGTCTGCAGCGCCGCGATGTCATTGGCGGCGGTTGCAAGCTTGTCCTGGACCTTGGCAAGCGAGGAATCGGTCTGGGACAGCGTGGTCTTGGCCTGGCCGAGCGTAGCGCTAAGCTGCGCCAACGTGCCGCGCGCATTTGCAAGTGTAGGTGTCATACCCGAGACGATACCGGTCAGGTCGCCCGAAACGGCAGCAAAAGAGTCGAGCGCGCTCGAGGCCTTCGGCAGCGCGTTTTGGCCCAAGTCCGTCTGGGCTTGGCCAAGGTTGGTCGCACCGGTATGAATTGCGTTATTGATAGCGTCACTGGCACCCGAAACAGCCGCTGCGTCATTCGCCATGGCGCTCGACTGCGCGGACAGACCGTCCTTGATGCTCTGAAGCTTTTCATTCTGCTCTCGAAGCAAATCGATGGTCGATACAATGCGCGCGTCAATTTCCTCGGAACCTGTCGACGTGTCATTGGCGAGAATCTCTAAGTGCCCGATAACGGCCTTATTGTGGTCGATCGTCGCTTGGAGAGACTCGAGCGAGTTGTCGATACGGGTGGTCGTAGATGTGACCGTGCCCGTCAGCTTGCCGATGGCAGCGTTCGCAGAGGCTGACGTCTTGGTGAGCGCAAGGCTGCCTTCCGAGAGCGCCTTGGAGAGCGAGGCGACAGAGTTGCCCGCCGTGGCGCGAGCCTCGCCCAGCAGGTCATTGCCCTGGGAGATCGCCTGCGTCAGCGACGGCGCCTGACCCTGCAGACCGGCAAGTGCCGCATCTGCCGAGGCAATGGAACCACTCGTCTTATCGATGGCGGCATTCATGTCGCCAATCGAATCACGCACTTCGCCCAACGTATCGGAAGCCTCTGATACCGAACCGGCCAACGAATCCTGAGTCTGGGTTGCCTTGTCCTTTAAATCGACTCCGGCATCCTTGGCAATACTGGCAACGGTCTCGCCCACCGTGGAGACAAATTCCGAGTTGATCTGCTCCTCGATGGTG
>URWZ01000149.1 GCA_900551625.1 uncultured Collinsella sp. | reverse complement strand
ATAGCGTAGCGTCTCGTGGGCTCGGAGATGTGTATAAGAGACAGGCTTGAGAGCGTGACGGATCTCATGTACGCGCTCATCCGCCTGGTTGCCGAGCGCTCGGGCGTGGCGACCTCGGTCATTGCCTCGCGCGATGACCTGGCCGACTACATTGAGCATCCCGAGCAAAGCCCCCTGCGCGAAGGCTGGCGCTTTGAGCTCGTGGGTTCGCGCCTGGACGATCTGCTCTCGGGCAACATGGGGTTGACGGTGAAGGACGGCAAAATCGAGCTCCTGTAGGTATATAGTTACGCGGTTTTACCAAACCGCCTAACAGCTCGACGCTGCAAACGGCCGAGAGCGGCAATCTGACGTTCAATCGTCGCTCGCGTACCAAAGTACGCGTCGCTTCTCTTTCACGTCACCTTGCTCGCTTTCGACCGTTTTCGCTGACGGTGCCAAAACATCGATGCTGATTTGCTTGCCAGCTGAGTGGGTAGAATGCCTCCAACGTGTAATTCGATTCGGAGGAATTCGCATGCCCTATTACTATGGTTACGGCTTTGGCATCGACCCGCTGTACCTGCTGGTTATCCTTGTTTGTACGGTGCTTGGTCTTGCGGCGCAGAGCTATATCAACTCGACGTACAAGACCTGGTCCAAGGTTCGCTCGGACGGCGACACGGGTGCCACGGTCGCTCGCCGCATGCTCGACGCCAACGGTTGCAACGCCGTGGGTATCAAGGGCGTTGCCGGTGAGCTCACCGACCACTACAACCCGCAGGATAACAACCTGTATCTCTCGGACGCTAACCGTTCGGGCGGATCGGTCGCAAGCGTTGCCGTGGCCTGCCATGAGGCGGGCCATGCTGCCCAGCGCCAAAGCGGTTACGCCATGATGAAAGTGCGCACCGTCCTGGTCCCGGTCGTCAACTTTACCCAGAACACCTGGACCATCGTGTTGCTCTTGGGCCTGTTTATGAACATCGCCGGGCTCACGACCCTCGCATTGATCTTCTTCTCGTTTAGTGTGCTGTTCCAACTCGTTACGTTGCCTGTCGAGATCGATGCCAGTCGCCGCGCCGTGGCGTATATCGAGCAGTCGGGCATGAGTTCCAAGCAGGTCAACGGTGCCAAGAAGGTGCTGACGGCAGCCGCGCTCACCTACGTGGCGGCGGCGCTCACCTCGATTATTCAGCTGCTCTACCTGATGGCCCGCTACAACAGAAACTCCAACCGATAACAAATTGGCTTGACAGGCGCCGCGGAGATTCTTGTCCCCGCGGCGCTGTACTATGTGTTGGACTTGAATCTGCGCAGGGTCGAAGCCCTTGTGCTCGATAACGAAAGGAGGCTGCGTGGCAGGCTGGAATCTAACCGGCAATGCCGTTTCCGCCGAGTTCGACGGTTCGGACGATCAGGAGCGCAAGGAGCTCAGCGTGAGCCAGGCAGTGGAGATCGCCGCCGGTGCGCTCGATGCCATTCCGCAGCTGAGCGTTCTGGGCGAGGTCACAGGTTTTCGTGGTCCTAACGCCCGAAGCGGTCACTGCTACTTCCAGATCAAGGACGACTCGGCCGCCGTCGACTGCATTATCTGGAAGGGCGCCTATCTCAAGCGCACCTTCGATCTGCGCGATGGCATGCAGGTGAGCTTTAAGGGCAGCTTCAATCTCTATAAGCCCACGGGTCGCATGAGCTTTGTTGCCCGCTCATTTTCGTTGGCGGGGGAGGGTCTGCTGCGTCAACAAGTGGCGCAACTGGCCGAAAAGCTACGCCGCGAGGGCCTGATGGACGAATCGCGCAAGCGCCGCATCCCGGTGTTCTGCTCCCGCGTGGCGGTCGTCACCTCGCTTTCGGGTGCCGTAATCGACGACGTTAAGCGCACGTTGCGCCGTCGCAACCCGCTCGTCGAGGTCGTCTGCGTGGGCGCCAAGGTTCAAGGCGAGGGTGCGCCGGCCGAGCTCATCGAGGGCTTGCGCCGCGCCGCTTCCATTACGCCGGCGCCCGACTGTATTTTGCTGGTGCGCGGCGGCGGCTCCTTTGAGGACCTCATGACCTTTAATGACGAGGAGCTTGCCCGCGCGGTGGCGGCTTGTCCTGTGCCCGTGGTGACCGGTATTGGCCATGAGCCCGATACCTCGATTTGCGACATGGTGAGCGACCGCCGCGCCTCCACGCCCACGGCGGCGGCAGAATCGGTGGCGCCGGCTATGACGGAGTTGGTCGATGTGCTCGAGACGCGCCATCAGCGTCTGGGCGCCGCGATGGCTTCGATGATCGGGTCGGATCAGGTCGATCTGGAAATGCTCGACCAGCGCGGTCGTCGTGCCTGGGACACCTATACGGCTCGTCTGGGCGACGCGCTCGATGCGGCCGCGTGCCGCCCGTGCCTCAACGACCCCACGTTTATGGTCGAGCGTCGCGAGTCTGAGCTCGCCCTGACGGCCGATCGTCTGTCCGGCGCCATCGCACGCTCGGTCGGGACATTCCGCTCCAACTTTGAGCGCCTGCCCGAGCGTCTGGTTGCAAGCACCTCGGGGCTTGATGGCAAGCGCCATGCGCTCACACTTGCGAGTTCCCGTCTGGAGCATCAGGGGCGCACGATGCTCGGCAAACCCGCGTCCGACCTAGGCCGTGCGGCAGCCTCGCTCTATGCCCTGTCGCCGCTCAAGGTGCTTGCCCGCGGTTACTCCATCGCGTACAGCGATGACGGTGTGGCTACGAGCGCCAAGACCTTTAAGCCCGGCGATACCATCCGCGTGCGCATGGCAGACGGCAACGTGGCGGCAACGGTCGATACGGTCGAGTAGGCCGCGTTTCATAGCGATAAACCTTTAGGAAAGGAAACAGATATGGCAGAGAAGACCCCGGTCGAGCAGCTTACGTACAAGCAGGCCTCGCAGGAACTGGAGCTCATCATCCGCAGCCTGGAGTCGGGCGATATGGAGCTCGAGGAGTCGCTCGAGAGCTATACCCGCGGCGTCGAGCTCCTCAAGAGCCTGCGCACCCGCCTGGCCGATGCCGAGCAGAAGGTCTCGGTGCTCCTTAAGGACGTCGACGGCAACGACGTGCTCGCCGACGGCGAAGCCGCCAACACGGACGACAACCTCTCGTTCTAACCATCCCGGCCAAATATAATTACCTTGGTCTGTGAGAAAGGAACCTACCATGTGTGATTGCATCTTCTGCAAAATTGCCAACCACGAGATCCCCTCGACCGTTGTCTATGAGGACGACCGGGTCATCGCCTTCGACGACCTCAACCCCCAGGCGCCGGTCCACACCCTCGTGATCCCCAAGAAGCACTACAGCGACATCGCCGACAACGTGCCTGCCGAGACCATGGGCGCCATGGCCCACGCCATCCAGGAGGTCGCTAAGGCCAAGGGCTTGGAGGACGGTTTCCGCGTCATCTCCAACAAGGGCGTCAACGCCGGCCAGACCGTCATGCACTTCCACATGCACGTCCTCGGCGGCAAGAACCTGGGCGAGAACCTCATCTGAGGACGCACAGCCCGTCGCCTTGGCTGCCTTTGGAGTAACCTATGCAGCTTTCTCAACTCGAATACCTTCAAGCGGTAGCGAACTACGGCGGCGTGCGCAAAGCGGCTCGCGCCGTTCACGTGAGCCCACAGGCCGTTTCGTCGGCAATCAAAAAGTTGGAATCTGAGTATCAGATTGTTTTGCTCGACCGATCGGCGGGGGAGGCTGTTTTGTCTCCGGCGGGCAGAGAATTTGCGCGTCGTGCGCGCGTGATCCTGGCACAAGTCGACGATCTCAAAAAGTACGCTCAATCGGGGAACGGCGGCGTTTCGCCCGACGGCCACTTCCGTCTTTACGCCCCCCTGTCTTCACGGGCGGGGGCGTCTTTTTTCCGAAAACTGGTACGACTCGTTTGAAAGCTTGCACCCCCAGATTCACCTTGATGTTTGGCATCAGCCAACGGCCACATGCTTTGAATCACTTGTGCTTGGCATTTCGGATGCGGCCATCTCATTTGAGGAACCAAGGGACAGTGTCCTTTCTTCGAAATACTTGGGTGAAAAGGAGCTCAAGGTTCTTTCGTGTCCAGCGGGTCATCAATCTGTGGGTGCTATGACCGTTCGTGAGTTACTGGGCGGCAGGTTAGCTGTTCCCATTAATTTGTCGCCCTGTCTCAATGCGATCAATCAATGCCCCGAAGCTCAGCTGGTTAATTTTCGCTTCCGCGACGTCGAATACGAAAACAGGGCGCAGACTGAGTTTCTTCAAGCCGGGGGATTGATATTGAGTTTTTCTGGCTCTTCTCTCGCAACAGATGGACTGGAAGTGAGCGAGTGCTCCATTGAAGGCTCGCATGACGTAGCCTTGCCCATCTACTTTTGCTATCGACAAAATGCCTGGACCGATCGACACCAGACGGTATTTCTTCACCTATTGCGTCATCTCGCTTCGTGAGGCCATTTGGCCTCGTGGCGTCAAGTGAATGTTGACGCCTTGTAACACATGACTGACGGCTTTGCCCTCATGCTTTTCCAAGATTTCGGTTTGGGCTATTGGCTCTTGGAGGGCGGAGCATGAAAAACCGTACGGTTTTGCTTTATATGACGTTCGTTTTTCTGTCGAACTTCAGCACCATTTTGTATTTTCTGACGGTTTACCTTGAATTCGTCGGATTCTCGATGGTGGCGATTTCTA